>NZ_JAZHLJ010000002.1:0-199737 GCF_036549495.1 Aurantimonas sp. C2-5-R2 | reverse complement strand
CGAGATCATGACCATGCCGGGCCTGCCGCGCGTGCCCTCGTCGGAATCCATCCGGCTCAATGACGAAGGCCTCATCGAAGGCCTGTTCTAGAAGGGATATGCGACCGTGATCCGCGAGATACTCGTTCCGGTACGTGGTGACGGCAAGGGCGACAACGTCCTTGCCCATGCCTCCGCCTTGGCCAGACGGTTCAAGTCACACGTCGTGGTGACCCATTGCCGTCCGAGGCCACAGGACCTGCTGCCCTATGGGGTCCCGGTTCCCACGTTCCTCAAGGATCAGCTGCAAAAGCAGGCGATCGAATTGGCCAACCAGGTCGAGAAGAGCCTGAAAAGCGAATTCGACATGCTGGTTCAAAAATTCGATCTGACGGTCTCCAATGAGCCGATCGCGGGAACGGCGACAGCGACTTGGGTGGAGGAAGAAGGACGCCAGGTCGAAGTGATCAAGCGCCATGGCCGGTTGGTCGATTTGATCGCGGTGGCGCAGCCGGATCGAGCCGGGATGCTCGGCGTCAACAGCCTCAAGGCAGCGCTGTTCCACACGGGCCGGCCCGTGCTGTTGTGTCCGCCGACCGATACGCCGCCGGTGCAGATCGGCACGCACATCGTCATAGCCTGGAACGGTTCGACCGAGGCAGCGCGGGCGGTCGCGCTGAATATCGGACTTTTGGAAGACGCCAGCACCGTCACGATCCTCACCGGTGGTGAGGAGGCGTACGGTACAACGTCCGAAGATCTCGCCAGCTATCTCAAGAACCGTGGGATTACGGCTGAGATCGAGAGGTTTTCGGCCGGCCACAACGTCGGCAAGGAGTTGCTGGAACGCTGCCGGAAGCTCGGGGCGGACCTGATGGTCATGGGGGCCTATGGCGACAGCCATGAGAAGGAGATCATGTTCGGAGGCAACACGCAGACGGTCATCGAATCGACATCGATACCGGTGGTTCTGGTTCATTAGGGAAGAGGTTCAGTGTGGTCCGGGAAATTCCGGACCGATTGTCATCGATTGACGAAGTCCCTAGAGCCTGATTTACAATAAGAACAGCCGTGTAAAACGGCGAGTGTGAATATCGTGCTTGCTAATGCAAGTAAAATTTTAATGGGAGGAAGACAAAATGAATATCAATAGAAGAGTTCTCATGAGTGTCGTCGGTGCGACCGCATTGGCTTCGACTCTGTTCACGGGCGTTGCCAATGCATGGGAGCCGACCAAGCCGGTCGATTTCGTGATCATGGCCGGCGCTGGTGGCGGGGCGGATCAGATCGCCCGCTTCATCCAGTCGGTTGCCGAGAAGAAGAAGCTGACCGTCCGGCCCCTCGTGCCGAACAACAAGGGTGGCGGCTCCGGCGCTGAAGCGCTGATCGCTCTCAAGGGGGCCAGCGATCCGGATCATACGATCCTCGTCACGCTGAATTCCTTCTTCACGACGCCGCTGCGCCAGGAAAATCTGGGCGTCGACATCACCACCTTCACGCCGATCGCGATGATGGGCGTCGATCCGTTCGTCCTTTGGGTCCACAAGGATTCGGGCATCACGAGTTTCGAGCAGTGGGTCGAGAAGGTGAAGGCCGAGGACGGGAAATACGTCATGGGGGGCACCGGCAAGGGGCAGGAAGACTCGCTGGTCATCGCCTGGATGGAGAAGAACTACGGCGTCAAGATCAAGTACATCCCGTACAAGGGCGGCGGCGAGGTCGCCAAGGAGCTTGCGGGCCAGCAGATCATGGCGACCGTCAACAATCCGTCGGAAGCACGCGGGTTCTTTCAATCGGGCGATGTTGTGCCCTTGGTAGCGTTTTCAGATGAGCGGCTGCCGAACCTTCCCGATGTTCCTACCATCAAGGAGCTTGGTAAGGACTTCAGCTACTACAATCAGCGGGCCGTCGTCGGTGCGCCGGGTATGTCGGAGGAAGCCGCGCAGTATTACCGCGATCTCTTCGGGACTATCTACGATTCCGAGGAATGGCAGGGCTACATGAAGTCCGAGAGCTTGGAAGGCCTTCCCATGAATGCCGACGAGCAGAAGACGTATTGGACGACGCAGGTCGATCGCCACAAGGAGTTGTTGAAGGAAATGGGTGAATAAGCCCAAATCCTGACTGAACGATAGCAACGATACTAAGTCTAGGGAGAGCCGGCATGCGCCGCGCAGAAATCGTAACCGCGGGCGTGCTGGCCCTCCTTTCAATATACTTGATGTGGAAAAGTACGGAGCTGGATGTCGGCTACATTCGGGGTGAAGGCCCTGGGGGGGGTGCTTGGCCATTCTGGCTGGCCGGTGTCATGCTGGTTTGCACCGGTGTCATTGCTTTCAATTGGTACCGGCGGACGTCGCCGCCGTCGCAGTCGACCGAACCCTTTCTCGACCCCTATGGGCAAAAGATGCTCGCGCTCGTGGGCGGTGGCATCATCGGGTTCGTCGCGCTGGTAAACATCCTGTCGATGTACGGCGCGATGTTCGTGTTCCTCATCTACTATCTGCGCTTTCTTGGACGTCACAGTTGGGTGATGACGATGACCCTCGCCACCGCGATACCTGTCGTCTTCTTCTTCTTCTTCGAGGCGCTTATGCGCATCACCTTGCCCAAGGGCATGGCGTTTCTCGAGCCGGTGTTCAATGCGCTGAACACGATCATCTACTGATGCGAACGGCTCAGGCAATTATCGAGCCCGCGGGGAGGCGGCAGTTATGATGGAAATTCTGGGGCTACTGGGGGACGGCTTCTGGCTGGCAATCCAGCCCGTCAATCTGATGCTGATCATTATCGGTGTCACGCTGGGACTATTCATTGGCGCGATGCCGGGTTTGGGATCGGTCAATGGCGTTGCCATCCTGCTTCCCATCACCTTCCTCGTCCCACCGGCCTCGGCCATCATCTTTCTCGCCGCGATCTACTACGGTGCCATGTATGGCGGCGCGATCAGTTCGATCACGCTGGGCATCCCGGGGGCTTCGACGGCGGTCGCGACGACCTTCGACGGACGGCCGCTGGCTCTGAAGGGCCGCGCCAGTCTTGCCCTTATCACGGCCGCGGTCGCGTCTTTTGTCGGCGGCACTGTCTCCAACGTGCTGTTCACGGCCTTCGCGCCTCCGCTGGCAACCGTGGCGCTCAGCTTCGGTCCGCCAGAGATTTTCGCGCTGATGCTACTAGCTTTCGCAACCTTTGTGGGCTTGGGCGGCGATGACATCCCGAAGACGATTTTCTCGATCTGCATCGGGCTGGTGTTTGCCGCCGTCGGTTATGATGAGATTTCGGGTGCTCCGCGTCTCGTTTTCCTCGGCATTCCGGGCTTCCTGCACGGCGTGAACTTCCTGGTGCTGGCCATCGGCGTCTACGGCATCGGCGAGATGCTCTGGACCATAGATTCCACCCGCGGCAAGATCACCTCGACGATGGCGAAAATGTCGTTGCGCGGCATCAACGACGACACCAAGGAGGCGTTTCGACGAGGCTGGAAAGGTATGGGCATCGGCTCGTTCCTCGGGTTCTTCGTCGGCATCCTGCCCGCCGCCGGCGCCACTCCCGGTTCGCTGATGTCTTATGGTGTCGCCAAGATGTTCTCGCGCAATCCGAAGGAATTCGGGCAGGGCCATCCGGGCGGTGTCGCCGCACCGGAGGCGGCGAACAATTCCGCCTCGACCGGCGCCATGCTGCCGATGCTGACGCTCGGTATCCCCGGTTCTCCGACGACGGCCATCCTGCTTGGCGGCATGGTCATCTGGGGTCTGACGCCAGGGCCGCGCTTGTTCACCGATCAGCCGGAATTCGTTTGGGGCCTCATCGGTTCGTTCTACGTCTCGAACTTCTTCGCTCTGGTCATCAACATCGCCTTCATCCCGCTGTTCATCTGGATGTTGCGGATGCCTTTCACCGTCTTGGCACCGATGATTTTCATCCTGTCGGTCGTGGGTGGTTATGCCGCGACACAGGACATGCACGACGTCTGGCTGATGTTGATTTTCGGCTTCGGGGCGTTCTTCCTGCGCAAGCTCGATTACCCGGTGGCGCCGGCGGTGCTGGCGATCGTGCTCGGACCGATTGCCGAGCCGACCTTGCGGCAATCGCTGCTGTTCTCATCGGGCGATCCGTCGATCTTCTTCACGCGGCCGATCGCCGGACCGATCACGGTCATCGCCTTGATCCTGATCTTCCTGCCGCTGTTCAAGCTGATCTGGGACAAGACGCGTCGTCCGACCTCGAAACCTGCCTGATCAATGTCGGTCACCGAAAGCCCGGGGGACACGGGGGCCGAATTCGGCCCCTGGAATCCCGGGCTGAGTTCGACGATACCGCAGCGGCTTTTGCCGCTGTCGACCATGTTCCGTCCGGAAAATGTCGAGACCGGCTTTAGGGAGGCTCGCGAACTCGCCGACTTCAGCGGGCTCGACCCCAAGGACACGATTGCCTTTCGCGCGGAACGCTTGATAGTCCATGAGCTGCTGATCCGGGTTACGGCGGACCTGTCGGTGCCGGACGGGCCGGAATACGAGGAACTCGGCATCAACATGCGCGGAATGACCGCGCGGATCTACGACGAGCATGTCAGGCCGCGGCTCGACGGTTTGAAGACAGAGCACGAGCGTCTAGTCAGCCGGGCTCGCGAATTCATCGCCGCGGAGTTGCAACGACTGGACCAGCAGCAGGCGTCGCCAGGCGCGGCGCCGACCGCGAAAAAAGGGTTGCTGGACTGGTTGCTTGGCAGGGAACGGAAGACGACGTCCCCTAAGGCCTTCCCGGATGACAGAGCCGCGCTCGAAGCCGCCACCGCCCGCTGGGCGGGGATGGAAGATCCGTTCGAGGTGGCCTGCGCCAATGCCCTTGCCACGGTCACCAGTGCGGTGGTCCGCACCCATGGCCGGCTACCCTTCGACAAGACGATGATTGTCGACCTTGCGGCCAATTTTTTCATCAACGACTATGGCAGCGCGCGATTGGGTTCTGCGCTGGACCCGATCATCGAAACGGCGTCGAAGGTCGAAGGCTATCGGTATCTTCCGACCCAGACGGAGCCGTTCGTCATGAACGTGAAGGGGGCTTCGGCCGCCGGAAAGAGCACCATCAGGCCGCATCAACGCGCCCTGGCCAAGAAACTCGGTGTGCCCTGGGAGGACTTCGCCCTGGTCAGCCCGGATTACTGGCGCAAACATCTTCTCGACTACGGTTCGCTGGGGGCTGATTACAAATATGGAGCGATGCTCACCGGTCACGAATTGGAGATCATCGACCGGAAGCTCGACCGCTACATGGCCGAAAAGGCCGACCGGGGAACGATGCCGCATCTTTTGATCGACCGGTTCCGCTTCGACAGTTTCAGAACCGGTGACAATCAGGATCGCGGTAGCAATCTGCTGACCCGGTTCGGCCACACCGTTTTCATGTTCTTCATGGTCACCCCGCCGCCGCTCACCGTGGAACGGGCTTGGAAACGCGGGCTGACGACCGGACGGTACAAGGCCGTCGACGATCTTCTCCACCACAATATCGAGGCCTATACGGGTATGCCCGCGCTGTTCTTTTCCTGGACGTTGTCGGACAAGAAGGTTCACTACGAATTTCTCGACAACGATGTGCCGAAAGGCGAGCGCCCGCGTACGATAGCCAGCGGCTGGAACCACCGGATGAACGTCTATGACGTCGATGGTCTGCTGAACATCGAGCGGTTCAGGAAAATAGATGTTCGCGCATCGGGTCCCGGCGAGGTTTACCAGGAGGGAGCCGATATCCTCGCGGAAAACCTGGAATTTCTGCGGCAATGTAGCGAGCGCCTCGACCAGGTTCGGTTCGTCAATCCCAAGACCGACGAGCGATACGGCCTTATCGGGACGGAGAGCGGGGCGTGGTGGGACCGCAGTTTGTCATCCTGTCCGGACGAGCTCTCGGACCTTCTGGAAGGGATCGTTGCGGACGCCGCGACGCATCCTCGAAGCGATACCGCAACCGGAGGCTCGGATATTGAGGACGAAATGAACTACATCATTGGCCATCTGCATTAAACGCGCCGGCAAGCCGCGCCGCTGATCTGTTCCGGTTTCCTGCAAGGCGCCGAGGCGCCTTGCAGGAGCGATGTCACGCCGCCTTCACGCAATTCGCCGCCAGCTTCCGGTCGACCGTGTCGACGGTCGCGTTGAGGGCAGGGTGCTCCATGCCGAGCGACAGTCCAATCCGCTGCACCAACTTGTCCACGCGTTCGATGGTCGTCGCACCGCCGGCAATTGCCCGCGCCGCCGACGATGGCTTCAACAGATTTTCAGCGGCTTTGGCATATTTCTCGAACGGCACAGGATCCTCCGGCGACGCCCCGAGACGGCTGACGATCTCGTTGACGAACGCGTAGATCTCTCGCGACAAATCGATGTCGCCATGGACCGCGTCGCGGATGGAGATGGGGTCTCCGGCGGTGATGCAGCGGTAGTTTCCCGTCGCCAGCATGCTCCACTTGGCAAGCGGAACATACAGCGAATCATGCACGCGAAGCTTGACGGGCACCTCGTGGCCGTCGAGCCGCACGGCGTCGATGTCGGCCGCCAGTTCGGCCAGCAGCCTGTCGTGATCCGGGTTGTCAAAACGCGCGACCTTGAAGTTGGTCGGAAGGCCGACATGCAGGACGTTGGCCTTGTCTTCGGGCGGGCGGAAGGCTTGCGGGTCCGGCGAGCACAGCGTCATCAGCGCAGGGTCGAACTGGTCCCAGATGCGGGCATCGGTGTAGGCGGTCCCGAGTTTGCTACAATCCAGCCCCGGCAGGCGCTTGAGGTAGGGCAGGGGCGGCATGTTCATGATCGACATGCACGGGACCGCCGCTTTGGCCGTCCGGTTCAGCAAATGCCTGAGGGCGGGATCTCCGTATTGCGGTTCCTGCATGGCGAGACAGATTAGGTCGTAATCCGCGGGATCGACTGCCTCCGGCGTGCTCGCATCCACTCGCCCGGGCAAATCGCGGGAGAATAAGCTCCGATGGGCGTCTTGACCCTTGAGGCGAATGCGCACTTCTGTTCCCTCGTCATTGATCAGGGCCGCCGTGGCGGCCCTGCAGAGCAGGGTGACATCATGGCCGGCCATCGCCAGTTTCGTGCCCAGCAATGAGCCATATGAGGCGCCGAGTATGAGAACCTTATGAGGCATTGAGTCTGCTCCCTTATTGCCGTCTGGGGTATCAGCCACATTACCTGGTATACCTAACACCAGAATGCGGGTTCTTCCAGACCGCTTGTCTGAATAGTTGCCGTTACGCAAAAGGTCGGTGGGGAAAGCGGAGGCTCGGCTCCGGCTGAGGCAGAGCTTCGCTACCCCATTCAACCATTGTGCGAGGATGATGGACGGCGGTTTTGGCTAAGTAAAATTCGGAAAATTTATCCGACCCATAAATAAAACTATGGGTGTATCCGAGATGCGCGCTCGGGGCCCACCCACGCAAGCGATCCACGTGGCGAGCGCCGTGCTCAGGGTGATGGCAGCGATCTGATCCAACCGGTGATCTGGTCGGCAAGGGCGTCGGTCGTCTCGGGAGACAGAATGTCGCCCGCGATGACGTGATTCTCCGGATCCCCGCTGGACGGCACCAGAACGGTTTTCGTCGGGCCGCCCCAACGCGCCATCACGTCCTCGGTGGCGGCTGGATCGACAATCTGGTCCTGCGGCGAGAACAGCGCGAGGGCCGGGATCGTGATGGTGGACAGGTCTATCGCCAGGGTGGCGCGGATGAGCGCGGCCATGGGAACGAGCGCGCCGATCGGGTAGGATGTCGTCCAGTTCTCGGCCTGCTTCTGATTGACGGGCGCAAAGCCATGCGTGGCACCTCCGATCCGCGGCAGGATTTTCCGCGTAAAGGGTAGATCTAGAAGGAACGCCCGGCGGTCCCGCAGGCCGAAATTCGGCGAAACCAGCACCAACCCTTCGACCCGGTCCATCAGGCCTGGAATGGTGGCGCCCAGCGTCGCCAACGTGCCGCCGGTCGAGGTCCCGATGACGATGACGCGGTTGCCGATCGTTCGGCCAATTGCGATCGCCTCTGCGAGATCGTTGACCCAGTCGTTGACGCGTGCCTGTTCCATCACGGCCGGATCGCGGCCGTGGCCGGTGAGCCGGGTGTAGAAGAGGTTGGCGTCGAGAGCCTTGGCGACCGTGTCGGCGAGCGGGCGCGTTTCGGCCTTCGTCGCTGAGAAGCCATGGACGTAGACGATGGTGAGCGGTGTCCTGGCGCGCGAGGCGGGAAAGGCCCAGACGATTTCCTTCTGGGCATTCGGCCGCAGGTTGGGGATGTCCGCCTCGCTGCGCAGAAGATAGGCGTCGGGGTCGCCGCCGATCACCGCCGGATCGAACCGGACCGTCGTGTCGACCGGTTCGCGCGGGGCGAGGTACCAGAAGCCGGCTGCCGCCAGCAACAGGACGAAGACGAGGGCAAGGGAGAGACGCAGGATCACGGGAACCGTCCATTCGCGGCGGGAGACGATTCTGCTCTACCGCGTCTGACGCCGTCGGAAAACCATCGGCCGGGAATCCGCATCGCGCCTCAGCCCGCCGCCTCGACGACACGGCGGATGAGGGCCCCGACCATCAGGTCGAGATGCGCGCCGCCGCCGTTCTTGAAGGCGGTGATGGCGTCGGGTCCGCTGCGCCCGGCCGTGCCGGCGCACAAATCCGCGAGGTCGCCGCAGATCGTCTCTTCGACGATTGTCCCGGCGTCAAGCGGGATTTGAATCTCGCCGATATGGCCGAATGTGGTGCGACGCGAATCGACGAAAAGCTCGGAGCGCGTCAGTACCGCGTCGTCGGCCTCGCGCATGTCGGGGCGGAACGCGCCGATCAGATCGACATGGGTACCAGGCTTCAGCCATTCGCCCTTGAGGAACGGCTCGGTGGCCATCGTCGCGGTCGAGACGATGTCCGATTCGCCGACGGCGGATGCGAGATCGATGGCGACCGCGACTGGGACGCGGGCGCTGGAATACTCGGACGCGAGACGCTCGGCTTTCTCGGTCGTTCGGTTCCAGACGGTGACTGCTTCGAGGTCAGGAAAGATCTCGCAATAGGCTTCGATCAGCGAGTTGGCGACGGTGCCGGCGCCGCATATCAGCAACCGGCGGGAGTCCGGGCGCGCCAGCAGCCGGGCGCCGAGGACGGAGTCGCCGGCGGTTTTCCACTTGGTGACCAGAATGCCGTCGATCATGGCGACCGGGGCGCCGGTGGCATCATCGAACAGGATCATTCCGCCCTGGATCGATGGGAGCGGCGGGGCCTTGCCCGGATTGTCCGGATAGATGGTGACGGATTTCAGCGCGATGCCGAGCCCTTCGATCCAGGCGCCGCGATTGAGCATGCTGCGGCCCGACTGCGATAGCAAAAGGTCGCCGATCTCGGCCTCGGGCAGCCGGTGGCCTTCGGCGATCGCGTCGGCGACGGCCGTCCAATCGAGCAGCGGATCAGCCTCGTCGAAACCGATGAACCTCATGTGGTTGCCTTCGCCGCGGCCTGTGTTTTCGCCTCTATCGCCGGCGTCTGGACCCGCCGGGTCGCATAGGGACGAAATCCATGCTTGTGGTAGAGCGGCAGCGCCGCCGGATGGTCGAGCGTGTTGGTTTCCAGCGTCAGACGACCGGCCCCCTCGGCGAACCCGACCGTGATCGCCTTGCTCAACAGGTAGTCGGCGAAGCCACGGCCGCGAAACGCCGGCAGGATACCGAAATGCACGATCCGCGCTTCGCGGAGGGCAGGGCGCATCTCGATCTCGAACCAGCCGGCGACAATCTCGTCGCATAAGAGCACGAAGATACGTGTCGTCTCATTGTGAATTTCCCGGCTCAACTGGTCGTCGGGCAGCAGCCGCGAGGTCCAGTGATGGGCATCGCCCAGCGCCCGGTAAAGCATCCGGTAGCTGTCGAGCCGGATGTCGTGAACGCGCGTCACGGCGAGCGGTTTGTCGCAGGGCGGCGGCGGCACCTCGGTTTGCGGAGGCTCTCGCATTTCCAGGCTAATCACCTGTGTCGTCAGGAGACGCATCGTATCAGCGCCCGGTTTCGACCGGCGTATCGGCGGCCGAGCCCCACTCGGTCCATGAGCCGTCGTAAAGGGCGCACTGGCGGTTGCCGAGCGATTCCAGCGCAAGGTTGAGGACGGCGGCAGTGACGCCCGAGCCGCAACTGGTCACCACCGGCGCCTCGGGATCTAGCCCGGCCTCGGCGAAGATGGCCCGCAACGCCGCCTCCGATTTCAGCCGACCATTTTCGGAGAGCGCCATGAACGGCACGTTGAAGGCGCTCGGCATGTGACCGGCGCGCACCCCGGCGCGCGGTTCAGGCGCTTCACCGGTGAAACGGGCGGCGGGGCGGGCATCGGCGATCTGCAGGCGTCCGTTCATCACCGCGGCCTTGACCTCGTCGAGCGAGGCGACGGCGCTGCGATCGAAGGATGCGGCGAAGGAGACGGCTTCGGGTGAGGCGGCTCCGGTCTCGACCGGCAGCCCCGCCTCTTGCCAGGCCGGAAAGCCGCCGTCGAGCACGCGCACGTCTTTCGCCCCGAAGGTGCGCAGCAGCCACCAGACGCGCGGTGCGGTGAACAGGCCGACGCCGTCATAGACGACGATCGTATCGGTCTCCGAAACGCCGAGATCACCTACAGCCGCGGCGAAGACGTCCGGCGAGGGCAGCGTGTGGGGCAGGTCTGAGGCCGGATCAACGATTTCGTCTTGGTCGAAGAAGACAGCGCCGGGAATGTGCGCGGCGTCGAACTCGGGCCGGCCGAGACGGTTCTGCGCCGGCAGGTACCAGGAGGCGTCGACGATTGACAGGCCCGGCCGGCCGAGATGTTCGGCAAGGTCGGCCGGGGCGATGAGAAACGGGTTCTGGCTCATGGGAGGCCTCGGAAAGGGCGCACCGCGATGATAAGACGGGCGGCCAATTAGAATAGTCCAGCGGCGCGCGCAGCGGCAAGCCCGCGGGCCTGGCGAGAGGGTCAGCCGGGCAAGGGACCGAAACGGATGCGAAAGCGCCGGTTCGACTTGCCCTTCTTTTCGATCTTGCCGATGTGGATGTCGCCGACCTCGCCGGTTTCCTGCACATGAGTGCCGCCGCAGGGCTGGGTATCCACCGAGCCGTTTTCGCCGATGCACACCAATCGGATTCGCCCCGAACCGCGCGGTGGCTTGACGTTGGCGGATTTGACCAGCCCCGGATTGGCATCGAGTTCAGCCTCGGTGATCCAGCGGGTGAAGACCGAATGGTTTGCCGCAACGAGGTCCATCAGCTGCGCGGTCACGCCGGCCTTGTCGGCGGAGGCGTCGGGGATGTCGAAGTCGATGCGGCTCTCCTCCTCGCCGACGGCGGCGCCGGTGATCGGGAACGGGCAGACGACGGTGAGAAGGTGGCAGGCGGTGTGCATCCGCATCAGTTTGTAGCGCCGCTTCCAGTCGACATGCAGCACCAGGGTCTCGCCGGCGGTGGGGAGGGACGCGCCTTCCTCGGCGAGCATCACAACCGTTGCCTTGTCGGGCGCATACACCGTGTCGACGATCTTGATCTGACGTCCGTCAGCGGTCTCCACGAAGCCGCTGTCACCCGGTTGGCCACCACCAGCAGCGAAGAAATTGGTGCGCTCGAAGACCAGGCCACGCTCTCCCTCGATGCGCGTCAGAGGCGCTTCCAAGGTCGAAAGATAGGCGTCGTCCTGATAGACGCGCTCGGTCGCCGCGGGCGCGGCGGCACCGCCCGGTCCTCCCAACACGGTCACCCGACTGTCTCGAACGGGACATCGAACGCGGGCTTGTTCTCGATCCATTCGGGCACCGGAAGGTCCTTGGAGCGCAGGAAATCCGGGTTGAACATCTTCGACTGATAGCGATTACCGTAGTCACACAGGATGGTCACGATGGTGTGGCCGGGACCCATTTCTTTGGCCATCCGGATGGCGCCGGCGATATTGATGCCGGATGAGCCGCCAAGGCACAATCCTTCCTGCATCACGAGGTCGAAGACGATCCTCAGCGCCTCGTCGTCGGGGACCTGAAAGGCGAAATCCGGCGTGTAGCCTTCCAGATTTGCGGTGACCCGGCCCTGGCCGATACCCTCGGTGATCGAGGAGCCTTCCGACTTCAACTCGCCATGGGCGTACCAGTTGTAGAGCGCGGCGCCCATCGGATCGGCGATGGCGGTCTTGATTTGCCCTGAGCGGCGCTTGAGGCCCTTGGCAACACCGGCCAGTGTGCCGCCGGTGCCGACCGCACAGACGAAGCCATCGACCTCGCCGGCCGTCTGGTGCCAGATCTCCTCGGCGGTGGTCACCACATGGCCTTCGCGGTTGGCGACATTGTCGAACTGGTTCGCCCAGATCGCGCCGGCCGGATGACTTTTCGCCAGCTGCGCGGCGAGGCGCCCCGACAGTTTTACGTAGTTGTTCGGATTCTTATAGGGAACCGCCGGCACTTCGATCAGCTCGGCGCCCATCAGGCGCAGAGCGTCCTTCTTTTCCTCGCTCTGGGTCTCGGGAATGACGATCACGGTGCGATATCCGAGCGCGTCGGCAACCAGCGAAAGGCCGATGCCGGTGTTGCCCGCCGTGCCCTCGACAATGATGCCGCCGGGCTTCAACAAGCCTTTTTCCTCGGCGTCGCGGACGATGAACAGGCCGGCGCGGTCCTTGACCGACTGTCCGGGGTTCAGGAATTCCGCCTTGCCGTAGATTTCGCATCCGGTCGTCTCGGATGCCTTGTGGAGCCGGATCAGCGGCGTGTTGCCGATGGCATCGAGAACGGAATTGTAGCGGGACATGAGGCGAAGGACTCGAAAAGCGCGTGGGACAGGGTTCGAGCGAACCTATGGCCGCCGGGCGGGCGAGGCAAGACGATCCTTGCGAAGCGACCGCGTTGTTCCTTCACCACGGCCGCAGTGGGGCGGATCACGCCAGCTTCACGCCGGCCGCTTCTCCCGATCGCGCTTCGGTCGCATATGCCGGTATGGTGTCGCGGCCTTGATCTTGCGGGGCTGTCGTCATCCGTGGTGTGAGTCGAGCAATCCGAAGGCGGTTCGCAGCCGCTACCTTCAACCGCGTCGGAGCGCAGTCCATGCCGAAGCCCCGCCTTCCTCTCGTCATCAGCGCGCCCGAGCCAAGGTCGCTGGACCTGATCTTCTCGCCCGAGGCGCGGCTGGAACTGCATCGGCGCTACGACATCCACGACGCGGACCCGGCCGGCGTTGGATCGCTTGCGCCCGATATCCTGGCACAGGCGCGCTACATCATTGGCCAGCCGCCGCTGACGCGCGAAGCGATAGAGCGGATGACGTCCCTGCGCTGTATCTTCAACGTCGAGAGCAATCTCCTCGACAATATGTCCTACGATACGCTGTTCGCGCGCGGCATCCACGTCGTGACCACCGGGACGGTGTTCGCGGGACCGGTGGCCGAACTCGGCCTTGCCATGGCGCTCAATCTTGCGCGCGGCATCGTCGATGCCGACCTCGCGTTCCGCCAAGGCCGCGAACTTTGGGGTAGCGAGGGCAATCGGACGGCGCGGCTCCTGTCCGGGGCCGATATCGGGATCATCGGCTTTGGCGATCTCGGTCGAGCGCTCAACCGGCTGCTTACCGGCTTCCGCCCGCGTGTGCGGGTCTTCGATCCCTGGCTGCCGTCCTCCATGCTGGTGGAGGCGGGCACAGAACCGGCCGGCCTCGACGAAGTTTTCGCCGAAAGCGATTTCATTTTCGTGGTTGCCTCGGTGACAAGCGAAAATCGCGGCTTTATCGACCGCGATAGCTTCGCGAAGATGCGTCCCGGCGCCGCCTTCATCCTGCTCAGCCGCGCCGACGTCGTCGATTTCCCGGCGCTGATGGACGCTGTCAGCAGCGGTCACATCGTGGCCGCCAGCGACGTCTTCCCGGAAGAGCCGTTGCCACGGGACCATCCGGTGCGCGGTCTTCCAGGCTTTCTGCGTTCGGCGCACCGTGCCGGGGCGATCGATACGGCTTTCAAGAAGATGGGTGACATGGTGCTCGAGGACATGGAACTCATGGATCGCGGTCTGCCACCGATGCGTTGCAAGCGGGCCGAGCGGGAGACGGTTCAGCGCATGCGTTCGCGGCCGGTTACGACGAACTGAGGCCGTGCCTCGTCCTGGGAATTGCGAGCCTCGCGCGCGTGATCTGCATGCGCCAAAGCTTTACTCTGCGGATTTTCTTCTCAGATGATGCGAGGCGCCGAGCGCTGGACTACGGCCGCTTCCGAAGGGGCGGAATATGATCTAAATGCTCGGGGTGACGGTCCCGCTTTTCGGCGGATGCGAATTTTTCCGCTGCAGAGGGAGTGTGCATGGCTGATACGCGGCTCGACGAACATGTACCCGAAGCGGAGGTCCGGTCGGAATTATACGATGAGGACGGCTTCGTTGCCCGCGAGTTTCGCGAGCGCGTCGAGACAGCGATCGCGGCGGGCGATTCCGAGATGCTGCGGGGGGAAATCAGCCCGCTTCACGAGTCCGAGCTCGGCGATGTTCTCGAAGCGCTTGATAAGGACAACCGCCAGGCGCTCGTCCGGCTCCTGGGCGACGCGTTCGATTATACGGCGCTCACCGAGGTCGACGAAGCAATCCGCCTGTCGATCGTCGATGCGATGCCGAACGAGCAGATCGCCGCGGCGGTCCGCGAACTGGAATCCGACGACGCCGTCTACATTCTGGAGGACCTCGAGGAGGAGGATCGCAAGGAGATCCTCGAGCGCCTGCCGTTTCGCGAACGGATTCGGCTGCGGCGTTCGCTCGAATATCCAGAGGAATCGGCCGGTCGGCGCATGCAGACCGAGTTTGTCGCGGTGCCGCCCTTCTGGACCGTCGGCCAGACCATCGACTACATGCGCGAGGAGGAGGATCTACCCGAATCCTTCGCCCAGATCTTCGTCATCGATCCGAGCTTCAAGCTGCAGGGCGCCGTCGACCTCGACCGCATCCTGCGCGCCAAGCGGCCGGAGAAGATCGAAGACATCATGCACGAGACGCGCCACGCGATTCCGGCCGAGATGGATCAGGAAGAAGCGGCGCAGGTCATCGAGCAATACGACCTTCCCTCAGCCGCCGTGGTGGATTCGAACGAACGGTTGGTCGGTGTTCTCGCCATCGACGATGTGATCGATATCATGCAGCAAGAGGCCGAGGAGGACATCAAGCGCCTCGGCGGCGTCGGCGACGAGGAAATCTCCGATACGGTGCTGACCGCCGCGCGGTCACGCTTTTCCTGGCTGCTCATCAACCTCGCGACGGCGATCCTCGCCTCTCTCGTCATCGGGCTCTTCGACGCGACGATCGAGCAGATGGTGGCACTTGCCGTATTGATGCCGATCGTCGCCTCGATGGGCGGCAACGCCGGTACCCAGACCATGACCGTCACCGTTCGGGCCTTGGCCGCGCGCGATATCGACTTTCACAACGCCGGGCGAGTCATTCGACGAGAAACTCTGGTCGGGCTGCTCAACGGTTTGATCTTCGCGGCGATCATCGGCGTCGTGGCGGCCATCTGGTTCGACAGTCGCGGACTTGGCACGGTGATCGCGATCGCCATGGTCATCAATATGCTGGCCGCCGCGCTCGCGGGAATCCTGATCCCGCTGGTGCTCGACCGGCTCGGCGCCGACCCCGCCATCGCGTCCGGCACATTCGTAACGACGGTGACCGACGTTGTTGGCTTCTTCGCGTTTCTCGGGCTCGCGGCCTGGTGGTTCGGCGTCGAGTGAGGACGTCGCTGACGCGGCCGAGCCATTCGTTGAGCATTGAAATTGACTTTGACGTAAATCTATATTCATGCAACGCGGGTCATACGAGGCGGGAACCGGATCGCATATGCGCGAATATTACACGATCACGGAGCTGACGCGGGAGTTCGACATCTCGACTCGCACGATCCGGTTCTACGAGGATGAAGGTCTGATCTCGCCCATCCGACGCGGCCGGACGCGGCTGTTCCGGCACTCCGACCGGCAGCTGCTCAAGAACATCCTGCGCGGCAAGCGGCTTGGTTTTTCGATCGCAGACATCCGCGAAATCATGAACATGTACAAGAGCCCGCCCGGCGAGGCCGCGCAATTGCGGGCGATCATTCGGCGCGTCGGCGACAAGCGGCGTGAGCTCGAACAGAAGCGTCGCGACATCGAGGAGTTGCTGCGCGAACTCGACGCCGCCGAGGAGGCCTGTCTCACGCGCATGGCCGAACTCAGCGTGGGGCAGGGCGCCCGCGCGGGCTGAGGCTGCGTATATCGGCCAGCCCCGCTACTTGGTTTGCTCGAAAGAGCACTGATTGGTGATCTCCCGGATGCGTGTCATCTGGGTTTCGTCCGGGCCACCTCCCATCAGCGCGTCGAAAAGTCCCTGCGCGCGCAACTCCCTTTCCGCGCAACCACAATAGCGCTCGCAGAATTCCCCGTCGCGTTCGGCCAAACAGGCCCGCTGGCAATCGGCGCGGAAGACGGCTTGCGTGTCCGCCGGTGCGGCCAGGGAGAAAACGAAGACCATGCCGAACAAGATCGGCTGGTGCAGCAGGTAGAACAGCAGGGCATGGCGGCCGAGGACGCCCAGCCGCCACATCGGGCGGAGTGCCGGGTTCCAGCCGCGCATCCGGTCGAACACGCTGTGGGCGAGGGCGAAGCGCGCCGCCGCGATGCCTGCCAGGACCGCTCCGAAGAACGGGAAGATCGGAATGAAATCGTTGGAAAACGGGGGGATCTGGTAGAAACCGATCCAGGCGAACCATTTCGGATCGAAGACGGGGTGCGAGATCACGAAGGGCAGGGCGACCGTCACGACGGCGGCGAATGCGGTCACGAGCCAGGGCAAACGAATAAACAGCAACCCGAGCAGGCTGGCGACCGCGATCAATTGCAGGATGCCGAAGAATACGAAGCTGTTCGGCGTGGCGAAAAACGTCACGACCGTGATTGCCACAGCGCCGGCGACCACCTGCGCGAGGCGGATCAGGAAGGGAAGCCAGCGGATCGTTCGCCCGTGAGCAAGTACCAGGCTGACACCGACGAGGAACAGGAAGCTCGAGGCGATGGCGCGCGCGAAGATCTTCCAGCCGCCTGAGCCGGTCAGCCCGCGCTCGACATAGTTGAAGAACTCCAGATCCCAGGCGAAGTGGTAGATCGCCATCGCGAACAGCGCGACGGCGCGCGCGATGTCGATGAACTCGATGCGACCTCGGCTGGTCGGATTGACGGATTGGGACACGCGACTTCCTTGACGCTGGACACCCTTGCGGGCCGCCTATTTTGATGATGGAGGCCGCTGGATCGATTCGGCCCTTTACCCTGGGAAGGCAATTCATGAAGATCATCGAGGCGAACGGCGCGCGCATCCCCGCGATCGGTTTCGGAACCTATACACTCGAAGGCGAGACTTGCGTCGATATGGTGGCGAAGGCAATCGATGCCGGCTATCGCCATCTCGACACGGCCCGCATGTATGGCAACGAGAAGGAAGTCGGCGAGGGAATTCGCCGAAGCGGCATCGATCGCGAAGAGCTGTTCGTCACAACCAAGATCTGGTGGACCGACATTGGTGAGGCCGACCTTGTGCCGACCGCGCGAAAGGCCTTCGAGGCATTGAATATCGGGGCGGTCGACCTGTTGCTGATCCATTGGCCGAACCACGAAATCGCGCTGGAAGAATCGATCGACGCGTTGAACGCGACGATCGGCGAGGAACTGACCAGACATATCGGCGTCGCCAACTTTCCCAGTGCCATGCTCGACGAGGCAGCCGCTATGTCGGCGGCACCGCTCGTCTGCAATCAAGTCGAATACCATCCCTTCCTGAGCCAGGACGATGTTCTGACGGCGTGTCGGCGCCATGACATGGCGATGGTGGCCTATTCGCCCATCGGAAAAGGTGGCGTGCTTCTGGAGAACTCGGTCATTCGCGACGCCGCCCGGCGCCACGGCAAGACTCCGGCACAGATCGTCCTGCGGTGGGAGATTGAACAGGATGGTGTCGGGGCTATTCCGCGGACCTCCCAACCAGATCGGCTGAAGGAGAACATCGACATCTTCGATTTCGCTCTAACCGACGTCGAGCGGCAGGAGATAACGGCGCTGACGCGTCGCCGGGAGAGGCTGATCGATCCCTCCTTTGCCCCGAACTGGGACCGCGCCTGATGGACGAACGGGCGCTGCAGCGGATCGGCGCGGATGTCGTGGAGTGGAGCCAGGATCTTTTCGGCTTCTTCTACCAGCCGTCGTCACTTTTGCAGATTGCGATCGTCACTGCCTGTCTCGCCTTCGCCTGGCTGCTCGATCGCCTGTCGCGTGTGCCGATCGAACTTCAGGTCCGCAAGATCAAAGGCGCGCCAAGGTTCCTGCGTATCGTTGCCGCCATTCGCCGGCGGATGGGCCTGGTGTTCTTCGTCTTGCTCCTGTGGGGCGCCAAGCTCATCGATGCGGCCGCGGGCGGGCCACGCTCCCAGATCGTCGCGATCGTCTTCGACCTTGCGCTCGCCTATCTCGTCATCGCGGTCGCCTCACGAATTGTCCGCAACCGCCTACTGTCGCGCGTGATCACCTTCGTCGCCTGGGGCTTGGCGGCGCTTTCCATTCTCGATCTCATCGGCCCGGTCGCCGAAGTGCTGGACCAGACCGCCCTGACCGTCGGGCAATCGCGCATCTCGGCGCTGCTCGTCATCAAGACCATAGTGGTCCTTGCCGTCACGCTCTGGCTGGCATCGACCGCGGGAAACTTTCTGGATACTCGGGTTCAGCGCAGTGAGGAACTAACGCCCACTCTCCGGGTGCTGATCGGCAAGTTCCTGAAGATCGGCCTGATCCTTTTGGCGCTGGCAGTCGCGCTCGCCTCGGCCGGCGTCGATTTGACGGCGCTGACGATTTTCTCCGGCGCAATCGGTGTCGGTCTCGGCTTCGGTCTGCAGAAGGTGGTCTCGAACTTCATCTCGGGCATCATCATCCTGACCGACCGGTCGATCAAACCGGGGGACACGATCTCGCTTGGCGATACCTTCGGTTGGATCAGGGAACTGCGCGCGCGTTTCGTCTCCGTGGTGACCCGGGACGGACGCGAATATCTGATCCCGAACGAGGACTTCATCACCAACCAGGTGATCAACTGGTCGTTCTCCAACGATCTGGTGCGTATCGACGTCGAATTCGGCGTCTCCTATGATTCCGATCCGCACGAGGTGATACGCATTTCCAAAGAGGCGACCGTCGCGCTCCAACGGGTCGTCAATCACAAGGGTGTCGTTTGCTGGATGACCGGCTTCGGCGACTCCTCCATCGATTTCGTCGTGCGCTTCTGGATCCGCGATCCACAGGCTGGACTCACCAACGTCAAGGGCGAAGTGTTTTTGGCGCTCTGGGATGCGTTCAAGGCAAACGGTATCGCTATCCCGTTCCCGCACCGCGAGATCATCATGCGCACGCCGGTCATCGTGGAAAAGTCCGGCGATGCGGAATCGTGATGGTTTGACTGAGGCTGGCGAGGATACACGGGTCGTCGGCTTCTGATATGAGGGTGCCGCACTACCACCCATGCCAGGAGGCCGGCCCTGTTCTTCTATCTTGCCAAACTCGGCTGGTTTCTCCTGCAGCCGCTGGTGGCCATCCTGCTCCTTGGAGCGCTCGGCTTGCTTGCCGGGCGGCTGCGCTATCGGCGGACCGCCGTGACGCTGTATTCGCTCGCGGCCATCGCGCTGGCGGTCAGTAGCCTGACGCCGGCGGGCTTGGTGATGACGGCGTACCTGGAGAATCGTTTTCCGCGCCCGGAGCTTCCCGCCGAGGTTACCGGGATCATCGTCCTCGGCGGAGCGTTCGACACGCGTGTGGCCCGAACCCGGGGCGTGCCGGAGCTCAATGAGGCCGCCGACAGGGTGACGGCAGCGCTGGCGTTGGCGCGGCGATATCCGGAGGCGAAAGTGCTGTTCAGCGGCGGCGTCGCCGCCGTGTTCGAGGACGACATCCCGGAAACGGAGGCGGCCAGCGAGTTCTTTCTTTCGCTCGGCCTCGCGTCGGAGCGGCTGGTGCTCGACAGTCGGGCGCGCGATACGTTTGAAAACGCGCTCTACGCCAGACAACTCGCACAGCCGAAGCCGGGCGAGACCTGGCTGCTGGTGACGTCAGCCTACCATATGCCGCGTGCCGTCGGAACGTTCCGGGTCGCGCAGTTCCCGGTGCTGCCCTATCCGGTGGACTATCGTACGCCGTCGGGCACCGCGCTGTGGCGCCCGTCGAGCGCCACGACCCGAAATCTGGAGAAGGTGCATTTCGCGATACGCGAGTATCTTGGGCTCCTGGCTTATCGCCTGGCGGGGCGCACCGATGCGCTCATACCTGGCCCCAGAACCTAAGCCTTGGGCCCGCGATTACGCGAATTATTCAGCCGATCAATTCTCGGTCGAGCGGGGTGCGGCCAGACGATAAACGCCCCGAAAATCATGCGGGTCGACGGTCCTGCCCTTGCGGCGGATATCAAGCCGGCCCGCATCGGCCAACCTGACAGCTTCGGCCCGGATCGGCTTCATCAGGCGCCGCCAGTTTTTCTCGTCGGATCCGGCGAGGGCTCGCGCCACCTCGGAGGGGCAGACGGTCTTGCCATCTTCGCGCGCCGCGACCGCCGTTTCGATCGCCTCTGTGATGGTGAGTTGGTCGGGTTGCGGAAACTGTTTCGGATCGTCGGTCAATCGATGAACGCCTTTCGGGCCGGGGAATAGAACTGGCGGTTGGCCAAGATCATGAGGACCAGGAAGGTCGTGAGAAACAGCGCATATGGGCCGAGAAACCAGCCGAGATAGGCCAGTGCGAAGAAGATCGCCCGCAGCCCGGAATTGAAATTCAGGCCGGCTTGCTGGTTGAGCCGCGCCGCACGCACGACGGCTCGTTCGGCTTCGGCGGGGTTCGCCTCTGCATCGGCATGCATCGGAATCGCGCCGATCAGGATCGAGCAATAATTGAACAGGCGATACGCCCAGCCGAACTTGAAGAACGCGTAGGCGAAGATCATCACCAGCCCAAGCAGCTTGAACTCGACCAACGCCCGGTCGAGCCGACCGTAGAATGGCAGATCTGAGGCGATGACCGCGATACGCTCGGCCGAACCCAGCATGGCGAAGGTCCCGCCGATGGCAAAGATGCAGGCCGAAGCGAAAAATGCCGTACCCTGCTGCAGTCCAGCCATGATCGCGGTGTCGATCATACGCAGATCGCGCAGGAACATGACCCGCATCCAGCGTTCCCGCTGCTGGTTGATGGCGCTCGACAGGCCTCGCTCCGCGAACGGTCCTCGTTCCGTGAACCAGCTATAGCCGACCCACACGACGAGGAAAATCACCAGTGCTGCCAGATCGATTGTGTCGATGACCATCGGCCATGCCTCTTCTCGTTCCATTTATGCCCACTCCCACCCAGTCGTAGGCCGCTCGTGCCGAGTCACAACAGTGACAGGCACCTGGGCAAGCGTTCCGTCAAGGTCGGGGCAAGGCTGATGAGTGTAAATTCACCATCCGAAAATTTTCGGGGACAGCATCTTGTGAAGGCGGGGGTTAACCGATATTTAACCACTGCGGATCGCCGGACGGGGGGTCGTAAGCGGTTCGCCAGCTTCATGAATCAGGATTGTGTTTCAAATGGATGACAGCGTGCGCAAGTCGTGCTGGGGCGTAACCGTCTGGACGGTTTCGATCTTCTCGGCATTACTGCTTCTCGGTTTCCTCTTCAGCGTGCCCGAGACGATCGCGATCGCGGCCAACTGACGGCGCGGCCGGAGCGAACCGGCAAGACACCTCATTCGACTGTCCGACAGACGCGGCCCTGTGATGTCATCGCAGGGCCGTTTTGTTCGCTTCGGTATTGAGAAGGCGCTGCGATGGAGACCGTCTGTTGCCGCCTGTTTTCGGGCGAGGCAGCTTCTCGTTCGCGCCTCGGCCGGCAAACCTCGTCCACACCGAAGGCGATTTACCGTTCTCCAGCCTTGACGCAAGACGGGGATTGCCTCGACAAGCGTCGGTATGGCTCTGCATTTGATCAAACTGTGCGTCGGCGTCGAAAGCATCGACGAACTGGAAACGCATGTGGAAAATCGCCTCGCCAGGGCGCGCCGCGGCGGCCTGTCAACCGAGTATACGCACACCACCCGCATGACCCCGACGCGAGTCGACGACATCATCGATGGCGGCTCGCTCTATTGGGTGATCAAGGGCCAGGTCCAGGTACGCCAGCCAATTATGGCCATCCGGCCGTTTACCGACGGGGAGGGAATCAAGCGGTGCCACATTGTGCTGCAACCGGTTCTCGTGCGTACCGTCTGGCAGCCCCGACGCGCTTTTCAGGGATGGCGTTATTTCAAGGCCGAAGACGCGCCGGCCGACATCCCCGATTCCGCATCGGGAGAGGAGCCGTTTCCGCCGGATCTTCGCCGGGAACTGATGGAACTGGGACTTCTGTAATTTTCGCTGGCCGCCCATCGCTGCGAGCGGCGTGCGATCAGCGGAAGCGAAGCCTGACCGCCGGCGCTCCGCAAGGGCCCGCTGTCTTGATCCGGCTGTAACAGACCGGCTGCGACGCCCGCCAGGCCCGGGCGCCGTGCGACAGTAGCAGGCCGACGAGATCCTTTGCCTTCAGGCGGGAGCGCCCTTCGCGGACGTCGGAAAGACGCATCGCCGCCTGCTGCAGTGGATGCAACCCTGCCGAGGAAGAGCGGCCCGGCTGATGTTCTGACGGGACTAGCCCGAGTCTGCTTAGCTCGATCGACATGACGGAACCCTTTTATACACAACACAGGGAAATCGTGGGACTGCGGCCGGTGGCGGTGCCCGCCATCCCGCGCGAGTCAGTTCGCGACCGCGTAGCAATTATAGGCGTTGCGCTTGAGCGCCTCGCAGGCGCTCCGGGCCTGATCCTTGGTGGCAAAACCCGCAAAGCGCGCGCGATGGAGCGTCTGGGAACCGCTTTTGACAGTCTCGGTGAATGGCACCGCCGATGATAGCGGCCCGCCCACCTTGTTCTTGGCTTCGCCGAGCATCGCCATAGCCTGGTCGGCACCGGGGGTCGCGGCGATCTGCACCACCCAGGGCGAGGCTGGCGTCGATGCGGGCGCGGCGCTCGCCGTGACCGAACCGGTCGTCCTCGGGTCTAGGTCCTTGCCACCGGGAATCGCTGACGGCGGAAGCGGAATACCGAAAGCTGCCGGAATGCTGCGACTGGATTCGGGGAACGGAGTCCGCCTCACCGGACGCTCCTGGACGAGGGCGGCCCGCAGAGCGTCTCGGCCGAGGAGAGGGCGGCTCCGCGGTTCCGGTAGGCGGGCGATTGCGGCCGCCGGCTCCGAACCGTAGGCAAGCGCGATACGCTCATCGATCGACGCCGGAATGACTGGCCGGGAATCGGGAACGGGACCGCGCTTGGGCAATTCGGCCACGACGACGTTTCCGATCGCGCGCGAGGCGACCAGCGGGCCGGTGTCGCGCGTGCTGGCCTTGGGGAAATAGCGATTCAGGAGTTCGACCATGTGGTCGTCGCGCGATCGCCCTGAACGCCCTCCCATCACGACGGCGACGAGGCTCTTGCCGTCACGCGCCACCGAACTGACGAGGTTGAAACCGGAGGCGTTGATATAGCCGGTCTTGATGCCGTCAGTTCCCTGGAAGCGTCCCAGGACGCGATTGTGGTTGCCCAACCGGCGTCCGCGAAAACTGTAGGAGCGCGTGCTGAAATATTTGTAATATTCCGGAAAATGCTCCCTGAGCGCGATGCCGAGCGTCGCCATATCGCGGGCCGTGGTTCGCTGCGCGTTGTCCGGCAGGCCGTTGGCATTGCGAAAGGTCGTCGCACGCATGCCGATCCTGCGCGCCTTCGCCGTCATCTGCTCCGCGAAGGTCGATTCCGAACCGGCAAGGAATTCCGCCAGGACGACGGCGGCGTCGTTGGCGGACTTGGTGACGAGCGCGTAGATACCTTCCTCGACCGTCAGCGTGGACCCGGTTTTCAACCCCAGCTTCGAGGGCGGTCGGCCGGCCGCATAGGCCGAGACGGGCATCTGGCTCCCAAGCGAAGCTCGCCTGTTCTTCAAGGCATCGAAGGTCATGTACAGGGTCATCATCTTGGTCAGCGACGCGGGATAACGCGGCGCGTCGGCATTCTCCGAATACAGCACCTGACCATTGTTGGCGTCGATGACAAAGCCGGCATATTTCGGATTGGCGTCGGCACCGGCGGCATGGGTCAGCGAAAGACCCGCCCCCATGGCGGCGAGCACGAACATCCTGGTCAGTTTTCTGGCGGCGGTCTTGAGTCCGTCGAATTGGTTACGCACGCGGCAACTCTCTCACTCGGGCAACACGTGACGGCGTGGGGCAGCGGAAAGGAACAGGCCCTGAAGGCTGGTCGCCATTCCACCCACACAACGTCGGCTTATTGTCCACGAGCGTAATCCGGCCGACTTACCAATCGGTTTATGGTTGTCGAATTGTTCGATCGCTGCATCGCAATCGACCGATTCGAGAGACTGCACTACCCGATAGTGCGAAGCGAATTTCGCACTGCAGCGTACTCTTGATTTTTATTGTGCATCGCAATATATTATGACTGCCATCGGGCGCGGATCGCGATCATGCGCAACTGCCCCGCCGAACCACCAATCTCAGGGATTCGCACGATGAACGTTTACGAAGACGCCAGCAAAATCACTCAGGAAGCCATGGACAACGCGGTCAAGTCGGCGTCCGTCGTGACGAAGGGTTTCCAGCAGATCGCGGCGGAAACGTCGGATTTCACCAAGCGCGCCTACGAACAACAGGCGGAGATGCTGGAGAAGCTGTTCAAGACCAAGACCCTGGACAAGGGCATCGAGCTGCAGACCGATTACGCCAAGACCGCCTATCAGAGCTGGGTCTCCCAGGCGACGCGGATGGGCGAGATCTATGCCGACCTTGCCAAGCAGGCCTACAAGCCTTTCGAGCAGACGGCGCTGACCGCCGCGGATACGGGCAGCCGCACCGCCAAGCAGGCGGCTCAGTCGGTAGAAAAGAAGGCCGCCGCCTGATTTCCGGCATGTGAGCCGCCCGCAAGGACGGCTCCAGCCCCACGCAATATGTCGAAAAGGCCTGGCGGCTTGCCGGGCCTTTTTTGCGTTATCCTGGTCGGGCCGATCGTCGGCGGTCGACATGAACTCGCAATGATGCTTTGCCGCGAACGCGAGCCGTCTTAAAATCCCGGCCTCGGCACATACATACGATGCGATGACGATGGTGGCTGATTTGAGCGAAGACGCATTTCCGACCCGCGGCGGTGGTTTGGCCGCCAAGGCTCAGGCCGGCCGGGGGGATAAGGACGATACTGAGCGCGGAACGTCCGTCATCACGCGGACAAAGCCGAAAACCAAGAAGCCGAGCCTTTACAGGGTGCTGCTTCTGAACGACGATTACACTCCGATGGAGTTTGTCATTCACGTTCTGGAGCGGTTCTTTCAGAAGGATCGCGAGGCAGCCACCAGGGTCATGCTGCATGTGCACAACCACGGTGTTGGCGAATGTGGGGTCTTTACCTACGAGGTAGCGGAGACGAAGGTCACGCAGGTCATGGATTTCGCCCGCCAACATCAACATCCGCTGCAATGCGTGATGGAAAAGAACTGAGGTGAAGCTTGCCGACATTTTCGCAGAGCCTAGAGAAATCGCTGCATCAGGCACTGACACTTGCAAACGAGCGGCGACAGGAATTCGCGACCCTGGAACACCTGCTGCTGGCGCTCCTGGAAGACAAGGATGCGGCTGCGGTGATGCAGGGCTGCAGCGTCGACCTTGATATCCTGCGTAGGAATCTGACCACCTACATCGACACCGAACTCGCCAATCTCGTGACCGGCCATGACGAGGACTCCAAGCCCACCGCCGGATTCCATCGGGTGATCCAGCGGGCGGTCATCCATGTGCAGTCCTCGGGTCGCGAAGAAGTGACCGGGGCGAACGTGCTCGTCGCCATTTTCGCCGAGCGCGAGAGCCATGCCGCTTATTTCCTGCAGGAGCAGGAAATAACCCGCTACGACGCGGTCAATTTCATCTCGCATGGGATTTCCAAGCGCCCCGGGGTCACCGAGAGCCGGCCCATCCGCGGCGTGGAAGAGGACCAGTCGACCGTAGGCCAGGACGAGGAAGGCAAGCGCAAGACGCCGCAGGATGCGCTGACGGCCTATTGTTCGAACCTCAACGAGAAGGCGCGCAAGGGCAAGATCGACCCGCTGATTGGCCGCGCCGAGGAAATCAACCGCACGATCCAGGTGCTGTGTCGGCGCTCCAAGAATAATCCGCTGTATGTCGGCGATCCGGGCGTCGGCAAGACGGCGATCGCCGAGGGGTTGGCGAAGCGAGTGGTCGAAGGCGACGTGCCGGACGTGCTCGCCGATGCGACGATCTTTTCCCTCGACATGGGAACGCTGCTGGCCGGAACCCGCTATCGGGGCGATTTCGAGGAACGTCTGAAACAGGTGGTCAAGGAACTCGAGGAGTATCCGGGCGCGATCCTGTTCATCGACGAGATTCACACGGTCATCGGCGCCGGCGCGACGTCGGGCGGCGCGATGGACGCGTCGAACCTCTTGAAACCGGCGCTGTCTTCGGGCGCGATCCGCTGCATCGGCTCGACGACCTATAAGGAGTACCGCCAGTTCTTCGAAAAGGACCGGGCGCTGGTCCGCCGCTTCCAGAAGATCGACGTCAAGGAGCCGTCGATCGACGATACGGTGTCGATCCTCAAGGGATTGAAGCCCTATTTCGAGGACTTCCACCGGGTGAAGTTCACCAATGATGCGATCAAGTCGGCGGTGGAATTATCGGCGCGCTACATCAACGACCGCAAGCTTCCGGACAAGGCGATCGACGTGATCGACGAAACCGGGGCTTCGCAGATGCTGCTGCCCGAATCCCGGCGCAAGAAGCAGATCGGGGTGAAGGAGATCGAGGCGACCGTCGCGACCATGGCACGCATTCCGCCGAAGGCCGTCTCCAAGGACGACGAGGTTGTTCTGGCTCATCTCGATGCGCAGCTGAAACGGGTGGTCTACGGCCAGGACGCTGCGATCGACGGTTTAGCCTCGGCGATCAAGCTGGCCCGGGCCGGACTGCGCGAGCCGGACAAGCCGATCGGCTCCTATTTGTTCTCGGGCCCGACCGGCGTCGGCAAGACCGAGGTCGCTCGCCAACTGGCGTCGGCGCTTGGTGTGGAACTGCTGCGCTTCGACATGTCGGAATACATGGAACGCCACACGGTTTCGCGGCTGATCGGCGCACCTCCGGGATATGTCGGCTTCGACCAGGGCGGGCTGCTCACCGACGGCGTCGACCAGCACCCCCATTGCGTGCTGCTGCTGGATGAAATCGAGAAGGCCCATCCGGATCTCTTCAACATCCTTCTGCAGGTGATGGACCACGGCAAGCTGACCGATCACAACGGCAAGCAGATCGATTTCCGCAATGTGATCCTGATCATGACGACCAATGCCGGGGCGTCGGAGATGGCCAAGGCCAACATCGGCTTCGGACATTCGAGGCGGACCGGAGCGGACGAGGAGGCAATCAATCGTTTGTTCACGCCCGAGTTCCGCAACCGGCTCGATGCCATTATACCGTTCGGCGCACTGCCGACCCCGGTGATTCATCAGGTGGTCGAGAAGTTCGTCATGCAGCTCGAGGCTCAGCTCTCCGAGCGCGGTGTGACCTTCGAGCTGGCGCCGGAAGCCGTCGCTTGGTTGGCCAACAAGGGCTATGACGAGAATATGGGCGCGCGTCCGCTCAGCCGGGTCATTCAGGAGCACATCAAGAAGCCGCTGGCGGATGAGGTGCTGTTCGGCAAGCTCAAGCATGGTGGGACGGTCAAGGTCACCGTCGTCGAGGCGGAGGACGGTGAAAAGCAGCTGAAGCTTGAGGCGATCGCCGACGTGGTTCCGCCCAAACCGAAGCGTTCGTCCAAGGCGAAGAAGCGGGTGAAGGTCGCGGCCGACGGACCGGACTTCGACGACGCTCCGTCCGAGGATGACGACGATGCGGCCGGCGGGGGCGACGCCGAAGGCGAGCTTGCAACGGTGGTGGCGGCGCGCGCCGGAAAACGCCCCGGCACCGTGCCGAAGGTCCCACGCAAATCCTCCTGATCCGCAAATCCAAAAGGGGTCGCTCCATCGGCGACCCCTTTTTCGTGCACATCCTTCCAGAGACCTGAACCATGCATGGTGAGACAGCCGCACGAGATCGTTCGTCCCTGTTCTGGGCGCTCCGGGGCATCAGGGGAATCGCCAGCCCGCCGGCGCTGATCCTGACCACCGCCTTTGTCGGCTTTGCGGCACTCTGCCGCGATGCCGGTCTGACCTGGGTCGAAGCCTCGTTCATGACCGCCACGGTCTGGGCGTTGCCGGCGAAAATCGTTCTGGTCGGGGCCATCACAGCCGGTGCCTCGCTCCCGGCGACCGCGTTGGCGGTCGGACTGTCGTCGCTGCGGATGATGCCGATGGTCGTCGCGTTGATGCCGGTGATCAAAGGACCGAAGACCCGAACCGGGACGCTGCTCTTCCTGTCGCATTTCGTCGCGATAACCGGGTGGATCTTCGCAATGGAGCGGATCGAGACCGTGCCGCGCGACAAACGCACCGTCTTCTTCGGCGCCTTCGCCGTAACCCTGACGACGATCAACACCGTCCTCGTCGCCCTTGTTTTTAATTTGATGGGCCAATTGCCGGCCCTGGCGACAGGCGCGCTGGCGTTTCTGACGCCGGTCTATTTCCTGACGTCGCTCTTCGGAACGGCTCGCGAAGCATCCGGCCGTATTGCGCTGTTCACGGGAATGGCGGCTCTGCCGCCGGCCCATTGGTTCATACCCGGCTTTGAACTCCTGGTCGCCGGAATTGCCGGCGGGACGGTCGCCTATATGGCCGGCCGGATCATCGAAGGGCGGCGGCTCGCGTGATGGGCGATTTGAGCTTCACCGCGATTGCGGAGCCCTGGTGGCCCTTCGTCTTCATCCTTTTGGCGGGATGGCTGCCCACCGACATATGGCGTTATCTCGGCGTCCTGTCGGCCGGCCGCATCGACGAGCACTCGCCCTTCGCGGCCTTTGCACGGACGATCGCGACATCGCTGGTGGCGGCCGTAATCGCGCAGCTGGTACTGTTTCCCACCGGTTCGCTCGCCGCGATCGCCCCGCTCATCCGGGTCGGAGCTCTTGCGGCGGGCTTCGCGGCTTACCTGCTGTTGGGCCGGCGGGTGCTGGTCGCCATTCTCATCGCCGAGGCGATTCTCATCGGCGGCGCCGTCCTGACCTGAGCACAATCTGCGGGCCAGGTTGCGGACAATCAGCCGAGGGCGGCGCGAATGCGGTCGGCCTGCTCGGAGAGGACAGCCTGGTCGAGCATGCCGCCGGCATGACGTTTCAACGGCACCCCGTCATAGATCGGCACCACATGGAAGTGCAGGTGAAAGACGGTCTGCCCCGCCGGCGTCTCGTTGAACTGCGCGATCCGCACGCCATCGGCCTCGAAGGCTTTCTTCACCGCGCGGGCGAGCTTCGCCACCACCGGCATGACCTTCGCCAAGGTCTCGTCCGTGGCATCGAGGAGATTGCGTGAGGGTGCCTTGGGAATGACCAGGCAATGCCCCTTCGACTCCGGCATCACATCCATGATCGCGATAGCCGCCGCATTCTCGTAGAGCGTCTGGCTCGGGAGTTCGCCGCGAAGGATTTTCGCGAAGATGTTGCCGTCGTCATAGGTGTCCATGAAAATCCTTCCCCTCTGTGCTCACCCGACGTGCGGGGATTGCCTCCACAGATGCGGCACCGCGCGGCTTTTGTCGACTGTGCCGCTCGCCGCGCATCAGGACGCATCTTTCTTGTAAGGCGTATGGCCGCCCAGAATCTCGCCGACACGCGCGACCTCGGTGCGTTCATGATCGAGATAGTCCTCGATCGCGCGGCGCAGGCCCGGATGGGCGATCCAATGGGCCGAATGCGTTGTCACCGGCTCGTAGCCGCGGGCCAGCTTGTGCTCCCCTTGGGCACCTGCCTCGACGACCGCCAGCCCATGTGCGACCGCATAGTCGATCGCCTGATGGTAGCAGACCTCGAAATGCAGATAGGGGTGGTCTTCCACGCACCCCCAATTACGGCCGTAGATCGTATCGGGGCCGAGGAAATTCAGTCCGCCGGCGATGTAGCGGCCGTTGCGCTTGGCCATCACCAGCAAGATCTGCGCGCCCATCCGCTCGCCGACGAGGCTGAAGAATTCGCGATTGAGATAGGGACGACCCCATTTGCGGCTGCCGGTGTCCATGTAGAACTCGTAAAAGGCGTCCCATACGGCCTCGGTGAGGTCGCGCCCGGTCAGCCATTCGATCGAGATGTCGTTGACGAGCGCCTGTGCCCGCTCTTTGCGCAGGGCTTTGCGCTTGCGCGAGGCGAGGGTGCCGAGAAAGGCTTCGTAGCTGTCATAGCCCCGATTGTGAAAATGAAACTGCTGGTCGGTGCGGTGCAGCCAGTCCGCGTCTTCAAACGCAGCCCGATCGGCCGGCCGCAGGAAGGTCGCATGAACCGACGACACGCCGGTCCTGGCGGCGTAGCTCTTGGCTCCCTCGGCAAGCGCCATGCGGCGGGTTGCCGCGCCACCGTCGCCTCCGACCAGAAGACGTGGGCCGCTCGCCGGGGTGAAAGGCACCGCCATCTGCAGCTTTGGATAATAGCGACCGCCGGCCCGCTGGAACGCGTCGGCCCAGCCGTGATCGAAGACATACTCGCCTTGACTATGCGACTTCAGATAGGCGGGCGCGGCCGCGATGGGCTTCCCGCCTGGGCCTTCAAGAACCAGATGCTGGGGCAGCCATCCTGCCGGTTGGCTAACGCTGCCGCTGTCTTCCAGCGAACTAAGAAAGGCGTGGGAAACGAACGGGTTGATGGTGGTTTTTTGTGTGTTGACGGAAGCCGAATCGACCGCAACTGCCGCCAACTCGTCCCATCGCTCGGCCGCGACCGCGCCGATCGTATCGACGATCCTGATCGTGAATATGTCGTCGCCCTCGACTGGAGCGCCCTGCGGCTTTTCCATCATGGCGGAGAGTTATGTCGCCGGTGGCGCGACGCAAGCCTTCAGGACTCAGGTGTAAAGCCCTCGAAGGTCATCTGGTCGCAATAATCGCGGCTGCGGCGAACGTCTTCAGCCGTGCGGACCGTCCAGGAGATCACCGGCGCGCAGTGCTCGCGCCGAACCCAATCGACGAAGGCGTTCGGCAGATGGTGGACGTTGTAGGAGCAGAAGTCGCAGCCGCCTGCATAGATCTGCCGATGCGCCGCCAGAACCTCGGGCCGGGTTCCCTCGGCCGTGAGGCCGATCGGGCGGTTTGGGCGCGCTTCGAGCATTTGGCCGATGAGCCACGAATCGAACGACATCAGCGCGAGCTGGCCGGCATAGGCTTCGACGATCGGGCCAAGCCGATCAAAATAGCCTTCGTCGCGGGCCGGATCGAGCCCTTTCAACTCCATGACCACGGGAACGCGACCATCGACCATCTCGAGAAACGCCGAGACTGTCGGAATGCTGACCCCGGTGACGGCGAGGTCGAGTTCCTGGATCGCAACGTCTCGGGTCGCGCGAAACGCGCCTTCGCGGCCGGTGAGCCGGTCGAGCGCGGCGTCGTGGAAAATATAAGGCGTGCCGTCAGCGGAGAGCTGGACATCGCATTCGATCGCCCAGCCCGACGCGATCGCCGCCTGTGCCGCCGGAATTGAATTCTCGGCGACGGCTTGATTGCCGTCATGCAATCCCCGGTGGGCGATCGGCCGCTCGACCAGCCAGCCGAGCGGACCGCTATAGCGGGCGATCATGTCAATCGATCTCGAAAAGCGCTTCGATTTCGACCGCTGCGTCCAGGGGCAGCGCCGGGACACCAACCGCCGAGCGCGAATGGCGGCCCTTGTCGCCGAGGATCTCGACCAGGAAATCCGACGCGCCGTTGGCGACCTTGTGCTGTTCGGTGAAGCTGGCGTCGCTCGCCACGAACACGGTGAGTTTGAGGAGGCGGTTCACCCGGCGCCAGTCGCCGCCGAGCGCGGCATTGGCCTGCGCGAGAATGTTGATCGCGCACAGGCGCGCCGCCGCCTGACCCTCTTCCAGCGAGACGCCGGCGCCGAGCTTGCCGACGACGGCTAGCTTGCCATCCTCGATCGGAAGCTGGCCCGATGTCTGCAGCAGCCGGCCGTGTACGACGAAGGGAACGTAGTTTGCCGCGGGGGCCGCCGCCTCCGGCAGAGTCACACTCGCGGCGCGCAGACGGGTCTCGATCGAATCGGCCATGATATTGTCTTCCTTCGTCTTCAGGGATAGGAGCGCCGGATGGGTTTATCGCCCATCACGGCCCACGGAATAGGGTGCTGCGAAATTCGATCGATCGGTAGCCCATCCGTCGATCCAGCGAAAGATCATCCCGTCATGCGAGCGACAACCCTTCCGCTTTTGATCAGTATCGTTGGGGTGTTTTCCGCCGTTGCCTCGGCGCAGGAACTGGTGCCGCACCGGGCCTCCTACGACCTGTCGATGCGTGAGGGGGATAGCGACCTGGTCGACGCGCAGGGCCGGATCGCGATCGAGATGCGCCGGAAGACCTGCGACACATACGACCTCGACTATCGCTTCGTGGCGCGCTTCCAGCAGGAGCAGGAACTGATCGTCACCGATCAGCAGACGCGCTCCACCGAAAGCGCCGACGGCGAGCGTTTCGACTTCGAGACCAAGACCTTCATCGACGCCAGTCCGGAAAATGCGGTGATTGGCACCGCGTCGACGCGAGGCGACGTGACGCGGGTCGCCCTGACAGCCCCCAAGGTCCGGACCGTCGAGGTACCAAAATCCCTGTTTCCGATGCAGCATACGATTGCGCTGATCGGGCAGGCGAAGGCCGGCGCGCGGATCGTCGAGACACGGCTCTATGATGGCGACGAGGAGGTCGAGAAGCTTTTGACGAGTACCGCGGTGATCGCGCCGGCTTCGGAGTCTGGCACGGGGCGCGACGGGAAGGTGGCCGAGGTGACGCCAAGCGACGGGCGCGCGTCTCTATCTGACCAGCTTACCGGTCTCGCCGCCTGGCGTATCAGCGAATCCTTTTACAATTCCGACAGCGACCCGGACGGTCTGCCGATTTTCGAAACGGCCTATACGCTCTACGAGAACGGCGTCTCCGATGATTTGGTGCTGACCTTCGACGGCTATACCTTGGCCGGCGGCCTCGCGAGCCTCGACCTTTTTGAAATACCTGACTGCCCCTGAACCGACGGGGCGTAGCAACGCCGTGCCGTTAGAGGCAAGCCAAACGCGCGCTTGGCTTGCCTCGTCGCGGCTTTTGGTGTATCGGCGCGTCCATTCCACACACGGAAGTCGGGTTTCGACGGTCGAGTTCTGCTCGAACGACGCAATCCACCGGTGGCGGCATCCGGCCGCTTCTTTCCGTGGAGGCTCAACCGGTAAAGGAAACATACCATGGCATTGCCAGACTATTCCATGCGCCAGCTTCTCGAAGCGGGCGTCCATTTCGGCCACCAGACTCACCGCTGGAACCCGAAGATGGCGCCCTATATCTTCGGCGCGCGCAACAATATCCACATTCTCGATCTCGCGCAGACGGTGCCGCTTCTGCACCGCGCTCTGCAGGCGGTCTCTGACACGGTCGCCCGTGGCGGCCGCGTGCTCTTCGTCGGCACCAAGCGCCAGGCGTCGGACATCATCGCGGACGCGGCGCAGCGTTCGGCCCAGTACTACGTCAACGCCCGCTGGCTCGGCGGCATGCTGACCAACTGGAACACCATCTCCAAGTCGATCCAGCGCCTGCGCAAGCTCGACGAGATGCTCTCTGGCGAGGCCCAGGGCTTCACCAAGAAGGAGCGTCTGACGCTGCAGCGCGAGCGCGACAAGCTCGACCGGGCGCTCGGCGGTATCCGTGACATGGGTGGCGTCCCGGACATGATCTTCATTATCGACACCAACAAGGAGTCGATCGCGATCGAGGAGGCCAAGCGGCTGCATATCCCGATCGTCGCGGTAGTGGATTCGAACTGCAATCCAGCATCGATCGATTACCCGATCCCGGGCAATGACGACGCCGCTCGCGCGATCACTCTCTACTGCGACCTCATCGCCCGGTCGGCGGTGGACGGCATTGCCCGCCAGCAGGGCGATTCCGGCGTCGACATCGGTGCGCTCGAAGAAGCACCTGTCGAGGAGGTGATCGAGGAAGAGACGGTTGCTGCTTCGGCAAGCGAAGAAGCTGCCCCGGCAAGCGAAGAAGCGGCTCCGGCTGCAGCCGCCACCGAAGAGCCGGTCGCTGCTGAGCAGGCTGAGGCCGCCGGCGACGAGAAGACCGAGGCGGCTAGCGCCTGAGCAAATGTCGAAGAGCAAGGGTTCCGGCGTGGTTGACGCCGGGACACTGCCTCGAGCGTTGCATGAGCAAACGGATGCATGGTCCTGTTTGAAAGTCTCGATCGATTTTCAGGAGGCATGCCGAGATCACACCGAATTCGGACCGCACGGGTTCAACGCCGGCACCGTGATCGCATCGAATGAGTGAGCGGAGGCGGCGGAGAACCAGCTCCCGTTTTTCTTTGCCCGGCTCTCGCGGCCGCGACTCGACCCACCAAGGTGCCGTAACCGAGGCGCCACATGTCCGGCGCACCCGTTCCCATCGAGCCGGTGCGCCCAATTATTTCTGAAGAGGCAAACATGGCAATCACCGCTTCAATGGTCAAAGAGCTGCGCGACCTGACCGGCGCCGGCATGATGGACTGCAAGACCGCTCTGGCCGAGAACGACGGCAACATGGAAGCGGCGGTCGACTGGCTGCGCACCAAGGGCATCGCCAAGGCGGACAAGAAGTCTGGCCGCACCGCCGCCGAAGGGCTGGTCGGGGTCGCGGCCGAGGGTTCCAAGGCCGTCGTCGTCGAGGTGAACTCGGAAACCGATTTCGTCGCCCGCAACGACGCCTTTCAGTCGATCGTGCGCGATATCACCAATGTCGCCCTGACAACCGATGGCTCTGTCGAGGCGGTCGGCGCGGCGACCTATCCGGGTTCGTCCAAGAGCGTGAACGACACGATCAAGGATGCCATCGGAACGATCGGCGAGAACATGGCCCTGCGCCGTTCGACGATGCTGAGCGTCGGCGAAGGCGTCGTGGCGACCTACATTCACAATCAGGTAGTCGACGGACTCGGCAAGCTTGGCGTTCTCGTGGCGATCGAATCGGCCGGCGACAAGGCGGCGCTGAATCAGTTCGGCCGTCAGGTCGCCATGCATGTCGCCGCGACCAATCCGCTAGCATTGTCCGCTGAAGAGATCGACGCGGCCACTGTCGATCGGGAGCGGGCAATCTTCGTCGAGCAGGCGCGGCAGTCGGGCAAGCCGGAGAACATCATCGAGAAGATGGTGGAAGGACGCCTGCGCAAATTCTACGAGGAGGTCGTGCTTCTCAAGCAGGCCTTCGTCATCAACCCGGATCTGACCGTCGAGAAGGCGCTGGCCGAGGCGGAAGCCGGTTTCGGGGCTCCTGCCAAGATCGTCGCCTTTGAGCGATTTGCGCTCGGCGAAGGGGTCGAAAAGGAAGAGACCGACTTCGCCGCCGAGGTCGCCGCGGTCGCCGGCAAAAAGTAAGCATCGCCCGGCATTCCGTCATCGGAATAGGCCGGAGCAGACGGGAAGAGGGTGGCCGCTTTTGAAGCGGCTGCCCACGACATCAAGAAGATCGCGATGGCGCTCGCCGCAAAGCCAGCCCCACGCACGAGCTGCGCCAACACACCCAACCGGCGCCGTCTCACGAACCCGCTCAGACAAACTTCGCCGCTCGAAACAAAAAACTCCGCCGAAAATCGACGGGGTCTGTCAGCACTCTGACGGGCCTCGATAAGGCCCCTTTTTCATGGCTCTCGTCTGGTTTAAACCGGAGCCGACTTCCAAAGGCGAGTCGGCGGGGAACGACAAGCGGGTGATGCGGTCGCAACAGGTCTTATGGGTCGCTTTGATCGCGACCTTTCTAGCAGCCTCGCCAACTCTGGGGGCTGATCACGGCTGGAGCGTGGGCGGCTGGATCGACGGATTGCTCGGTGAGCAGACGCCGGACCGCGATGGTGGCAGGGTCGACAGGCAGCAGTCCTCGGGCGAGCCCGGGACGCGCACCAGCGCTGAAGACGATCAAGGGCCGGTCGTTTTGGCTCCTGATAAATCTGCTGGCAAGGCGGAAGCGGTGCCGACCAGCCGGGCGGAAATCGATCTCTCCTTCGCGCCGCTCGTCAAGGAAACGGCGCCGGCCGTCGTCAACGTCTATGCCGCGCGCGTGGTCCCGACACGGCAATCACCCTTCGCGAACGATCCCTTCTTCGGCCAGTTTTTTGGCCAACGGTTCGATGACCGGCCACGCATGGAGTCGGCGCTCGGTTCCGGTGTGATCATCGATTCATCTGGCCTCGTCGTTACCAACAACCATGTCGTCGAGAACGCCGACGAGGTGAAGATTGCCTTCAGTGATGGTCGCGAATTCGAAACGAAGGTGCTTCTCAAGGACAAGAAGGTCGATCTGGCGATCCTTGCGATCGATGGCGCCGGGCCGTTCCCCTCGCTGCCGATCGCCGACTCGGACGAATTGGAAATCGGCGATCTCGTCTTGGCGATCGGCAATCCGTTCGGCATCGGCCAGACTGTCACCACCGGTATCGTCTCGGCGCTGGCGCGCAACCATATTGGCGTCAACGATTTCGGCTTCTTCATCCAGACGGACGCGGCGATCAATCCCGGCAACTCCGGTGGCGCCCTGATCGACATGAAGGGGCGGCTGGTGGGCGTGAATACGGCGATCTTTTCGCGTTCCGGCGGCTCCAACGGCATCGGCTTCGCGATTCCCTCCAACATGGTGGCGAGCTTCCAGCGCGCCGCCAAGGCGGGCGGGCGTTTCGAGCGTCCCTATGTCGGCGCAACCTTCGCCTCGGTTACGCCCGATATCGCCGATGCGCTCGGTCTTCCCCGGCCGACCGGTGCGCTGGTACAAGCGGTGGTGAAGGATAGCCCGGCCGCAGAGGCCGGCATCACGGTTGGTGACGTTATCTTGTCTGTCGACGGGTTTGCGATCAACAATCCCGATGCCCTCGGCTACCGGCTGGCGACAGCAGGCGTCGGGCGCACGGCGAAGGTGAGCGTTTTGCGTGGCGAGGATCGGGAAACCATCGATCTCCCGCTGCAAGCGGCTCCCGAAAACCCGCCACGAGATGAGCGCAGCCTGTCCGGCAACAACCCGTTTTCCGGCGCGACCGTGCTCAACCTGTCGCCGCGCGTCGCCGAGGAGCGGGGACTGCCAGCTGACAAGACCGGGGTCGTCGTGGCGACCGTGGAACGCGGATCGTTGGCGCAGCGCTTCGGCCTGCGGCCAAACGATATTCTTCTGACCATCAACGGCGACGTCATTGCCTCGACGAAGTCGTTGGAGGAAATGCTGAAACGGCGCTATCGCGGCTGGCAATTCGAAGTTGAGCGGGACGGTCGTCGCATGACCCAAATGGTGCGCTGACTTGGCGGATCTCTTTGGCGGCGGCGATCCGGGACCGTCGACCGGCACAGGGAAGGGCGCGCAGACGCCGGCCGACGATCCCTCGCGGCCGCTGGCTGACCGGCTGCGGCCGCGCGCGCTTGCCGAGGTCGCCGGTCAGGAACATCTGACCGCGGAGGGCGGCGCGCTGTCGCGCATGCTCGCAACCGGTAGCCTTGGCTCCATGATCTTCTGGGGACCACCCGGCACCGGCAAAACCACCGTCGCACGGCTTCTCGCCAATGAAGTCGATTATGCTTTCGAGCAGATCTCGGCAATCTTTTCCGGTGTCGCGGACTTGAAGAAGGTCTTCGAAGCGGCGCGACTGCGCCAGTCCAACGGCAGGCGAACGCTGCTGTTCGTCGACGAGATCCATCGCTTCAACCGGGCGCAGCAGGATTCGTTCCTGCCGGTGATGGAAGACGGCACGGTCGTCCTCGTCGGCGCCACGACCGAAAACCCGTCCTTCGAGCTCAACGCCGCGCTTTTGTCGCGGGCCCGGGTTCTCACCTTTCGCCCGCACGGGTCGGAGAGTCTTGCCAAGCTGCTCCTGCGGGCCGAGGCGGCGGAAGGCCGGCCCTTGCCGCTCGACGAGGAGGCGCGGGCGGTGCTGCTGCGGATGGCGGATGGTGATGGTCGCGCGATCCTGACATTGGCGGAGGAGATCTGGCGTGCGGGGCGGGCGGGCGAGGTTTTCGACGCGGCCAGCCTGCAGGACATCGTCCAACGTCGGGCGCCGGTCTACGACAAGGGCCAGGACGGTCATTACAACCTGATCTCCGCTCTGCATAAATCGGTGCGAGGATCGGACCCGGACGCGGCGCTCTACTGGCTTTGCCGAATGCTCGATGCCGGCGAGGATCCGCTGTATCTCGGGCGCCGGCTGGTGCGAATGGCGGCTGAAGATATCGGGCTGGCCGATCCGCGGGCGCTTGGCATCGCGCTCGCAGCCAAGGACGCCTACGACTATCTCGGCTCGCCGGAGGGCGAATTGGCGCTGGCCGAAGCGACCGTCTATCTGGCGGCGGCGCCGAAATCCAACGCTGTCTATGTCGCCTACAAGGCGGCGATGCGCGCCGCCAAGGAACGCGGTTCGCTGCTGCCGCCCAAGCATATCCTCAACGCCCCGACGACGCTGATGCGCTCGGAGGGCTACGGCGCCGGCTATGCCTACGATCATGACGCGCCGGACGGGTTTTCCGGGCAGAGCTATTTCCCCGAAGACATGGGACGGCCGGTTTTCTACCGCCCGACTGAGTGGGGGGCGGAGGTTTCAATCGGCGAACGTCTTCGATATTGGGCGGAGCTGCGGGGAAAACGGCACGCTCAGGACTAACGCTTCGGCCGATTCTGTGGGATTTACCTAATCAGGCCGCGCCGGGTGCCCAGAGGCCACGTTTTGTGGCAGACTGGTTGCGAGTCCCCATTCGTAAGGACCGCTGTTTTTCTTTACGATCCAATTGCAGTACTGATTTGAAAGTGAGGTTTCGATGTCGCTCGAACCTGGCCAGTTAGCCGAACATTCCGTCACCGACTATGAGGTCGGGCAGGATAATCTGCGGAAATACGGTTTGGATATCCACAATCCGGTGTTCCCGGTTTCTGCCGGACTGATCATCGCCTTCGTTGCTTTCACGCTGCTGTTTCCGACCGTCGCCGACGATTTCTTCGGCTGGCTGCGTCCTGCACTGACCGCGAATTTCGACTGGGTCTTCCTCATCGCGGGCAACATTTTCGTCCTGTTCTGCCTGTTCCTCATCGTGTCGCCCTACGGCTCGATCCGGCTGGGCGGCAAGGACGCCAAACCGGAATATGGCTATTTCGGCTGGTTCGCGATGCTGTTCGCGGCCGGGATGGGCATCGGCCTGATGTTCTACGGCGTCTCGGAACCGATCTCGCATTTCTCCACCTCGCTCGCCGGCGATTCCTGGGCGCCCCTTGGTGGCGCCGTTGGCGATACCGAGGCCGCCCGCCGGCTCGGCATGGCTGCGACGATCTATCACTGGGGGCTCCACCCCTGGGCGATCTACGCGGTGGTCGCCCTGGCACTGGCTTTCTTCAGCTATAATTGGGGCCTGCCACTCACCATGCGCTCGGCCTTCTACCCACTGCTGGGCGAACGCGTCTGGGGCTGGCCGGGTCACATCATCGATACGCTGGCCGTCTTCGCAACCCTGTTCGGTCTCGCCACGTCCCTCGGTCTCGGCGCGGAGCAGGCAGTCGCCGGATTGAACTATCTCTTCGGCGTTCCCGCGACGACGCTCAGCAAGATCGTGCTGATCGTACTGATTACCTGCGTCGCACTGGCTTCCGTCGTTGCCGGCCTCGATGCCGGAGTGAAACGGCTGTCCGAGATCAATATGGGTCTCGCGCTGCTCTTGCTGGGGTTCATCTTCCTGGTCGGGCCGACCATGGATATCGTTCGTGGCATCTTCGGCAATTCGGTTGCCTATCTGCGCGAGGTCATCCCGCTCTCCAATCCGTTCGGCCGCGTCGACGACAACTTCAGACAGGGCTGGACGAGCTTCTATTGGGCCTGGTGGATGAGCTGGTCGCCCTTCGTCGGCATGTTCATCGCGCGGGTCTCGCGCGGCCGCACCATTCGGGAGTTCTTGACCTGCGTCCTGATCATCCCGACCGTCGTTTCGATCATCTGGATGACGGTATTCGGCGGGACGGCCCTTACCGAGACGATCGACGGCTTCGCCGGCATCGTCGACGCGGCGCTCGAAGTGAAACTCTTCGTTATGCTCGGCCAATTGCCGCTGACGTCGATCTCATCCTTTTTGGGCATCGTCCTGGTGATCGTGTTCTTCGTCACCTCGTCCGACTCCGGCTCGCTGGTCATCGATACGATCACGGCCGGCGGCAAGATCGACGCACCGGTGCCGCAACGGATATTCTGGGCGACCTTCGAAGGCCTGGTGGCGATCGCGCTGCTGGTCGGCGGCGGGCTCGCTGCGCTTCAGGGTGCGGCGATCGCGACGGGCTTTCCGTTCGCGTTCCTGCTCCTGGCGCTGTGCTGGTCGACCATGCGCGGGCTCCATGCCGAACGGCGGCAGCCGTTCCTGGAACAGGCGAAGGCCGAGGCGAACGCCGCGGAGTAGCGGTTCCGTCACGGTTCGCGGCGGCGCCGACAATCTAAGCTCGGCGCCGCCGCCGCGTGGCTAGCCTCACTTCGATGGGGCGGCTATAGAGGCGGCATGTATCACCTCATCCTCGTTGCCGCGGGCGGCGCGATCGGTGCGAGCCTTCGACACTTGTCGAACCTTGCGGCGCTTCGTTTTCTCAGTCCGAATTTTCCGTTTGGTACTGCCTTCGTGAACGTCTCCGGATCATTCCTGATGGGTATCGTGATGGAGATCGTTGCGCGCCGCTTCGGTGCGTCGAATGAATTGCGGCTGTTCCTCGCCGTCGGGCTGCTGGGCGGGTTCACCACCTTCTCGTCCTTTTCGCTCGATGCGGTGGCGCTCTATGAGCGCGGGGCGTTCGGTTTGGCGGCGTTTTACGTCATCGGTTCCGTCGTCGCCGGAATCGCGGCGCTGTTTGCCGGATTCGCCGCGGGACGGGGGCTAGTCTGATGGCGGCTGAGGCAAGCCAAGTAAAGGAAAAGACAATGGCGTCTGTCGAACAGCGACGGATCGAGGAGGACGAGGCCGGCTTGCGTCTCGACCGCTGGTTTAAGCTGCACTATCCGGGCCTCGGCTTCGGCCATCTGCAGAAGTTGCTGCGCTCGGGTCAGGTGCGGGTCGACGGCGGCCGCGCCAAGTCGGACACGCGCGTTCTCGCGGGGCAGATGGTCCGCGTGCCGCCGATGGGAACCGACTCGGCACGGGGGAAGGTCGGCCCGCTGACCCGCAACACGATCCGCGACCAGCACGATGGCGACGTGTTGGCGCAGATGCTGATCTACGAGGACGCCAAGGTCTATGTCTTCAACAAGCCGGCCGGCCTTGCCGTTCAGGGTGGCTCGGGCGTCTCCCGGCATGTCGACAAGATGCTGGAGGCCTGGCGCAGCCGTAAGGGCGAGAAGCCCCGCCTCGTCCACCGCCTCGACCGCGACACGTCCGGTGTCCTCGTCGTTGCCCGCACGCGCGGCGCTGCGACAGCGCTGACCAAGGCGTTTCGCGAGCGCGACACCAAAAAGGTCTATTGGGCGGTCGTCAAAGGCGTCCCGACACCGCGGGACGGGCGCATCTCGACCTTCCTTGTCAAAGAGCAGACGGAGGACGGCGACCGAATGCGCGTCGCCAAACACGGCGAGGAGGGGGCCGACCACGCACTGACCCATTACCGGGTGATCGAAAATCTCGCCCAGAACTTCGCCTGGGTCGAGTTCGAGCCCTATACGGGGCGGACCCATCAGCTGCGCGTCCACGCTCTCCATATCGGGCATCCGATCCTCGGCGATCCGAAATATTTCGAGCACGACACCAATTGGGAGTTTCCCGGCGGCGTCCAGAAGCGGCTGCATCTGCATGCGCGTCGCATTGTCATTCCCCATCCGGACGGCGGTGTCGTCGATCAGATCGCGCCGCTGCCGCCGCATATGGTGCAGACCTTCAATCTCTTCGGTTTCGACGAAGGCGCGTTGGGCGACTGATGCGCGCGGTTCTGTTCGATTGTGACGGCACCATCGCCGATAGCTGCGGCCTGATCTGCGACATCATGCGGCGGGTCTTTGCCGAGCACGGATTACCCGAGCCGGAGGATGCCGAGACGCGCGGCATCATCGGCCTGTCGCTGGACGTCGCGATCGGCCGCCTGCATCCCACCGCCGAGCCGCCATTGCTCGCCGCGATGGTCGAGGGCTACCGCCGGACTTTTCGCGCATCGCGGGCGGACGAGCGGTTTCGCGAGACACTGTTCCCGGGCATGAAGGCGCTGATCGATCGGCTTTCGGCCCGCGAGGACGTGCTGCTCGCCATGGTGACTGGCAAGTCGCGTAGCGGCGTGGCGGCGATCTGCGAGACGCATGGCATGGAGTTCCATGCCGTGCGCACGGCCGACGATTGTCCATCCAAGCCGCATCCGGCCATGGTGGAGGAGTGCTGCGCCGAATTCGGGCTGGACCCGCGCCATGCGCTCGTCGTCGGTGATTCCGTCTTCGATATCGAAATGGCGAGAACGGCCGGTGCCCCCGCGCTGGGTGTCGCCTGGGGCACCCACGAAGCCGCGCCGCTGCTCGCCTCCGGCGCTTACGCCGTTGCCGAGACGGTCGACGAACTCGGGGCGTTCATTGACGCCTGGCTGCTCGGCGACCCGCTCCAGGCGGAACGCGGCCGTCGGGTGACGATCGACTGATGCCGCGAAGGGTTCGGCTTTCGCCATGACGACAGGAGACACGCGATGACCACCGGCACGGGTCGATCCGGACTGCCCAAACGGTTCTATCAGACCGTTACGCTGGCGGAAGCTGCCGGCGGGTTCTCCGTTCTGCTGGATGGTCGCCCGGTCAAGACGCCGGGCCGCCGGCCGCTCGCTGTGCCGCTTCCCGCGGCTGCGCAGATGATCGCGGCCGAATGGGAGGCGCAGCGCGAACGCATCGACCCGGCGACCATGCCGATGACGCGGCTGGTCAACACCGTGATCGAGGCGATCGCCGACGATCCGGTTCCGGTGCGCGACGATATCGGTCGCTACGTCGAGACCGATCTCTTGTTCTATCGAGCCGGTTCGCCGGAACGACTCGTGCAGCGCCAGCGTGAGGGCTGGGACCCGATTCTCGATTGGGCCAAGGACAGCTTCGGCGGCCGCTTCGTCCTCGCCGAGGGCGTCATGCATGTCGCGCAGCCGCCGGCCTCAATGGAGGCGTTTCGTGCCTGGCTGGCGAAGATCGACGATCCGTTCCGCATCGCCGCGATGCATCAGGCGACGACGCTCACCGGCTCGGCCCTGCTGGCGCTCGCGGTCGCCGAAGGACGGCTGTCGGCCGAGGAAGCGTGGTCGCTCGGGCACCTGGACGAGGACTGGAACATCGAACAATGGGGCGCCGACGAGGAGGCGGCGGCGCGGCGGCGCCAGCGCTGGGAGGAGATGCGCGTGGCGGCGGTGTTCCTGGGGCGCGCGTAGCGCAAAAGGGCGTATCGCTTTCGCATTCCTCGGCCTATTCGACTTACCGCCGATTGCCGGCGTCGTTCGATGCATTTATCCGGGTATGATGATGCCGTGAGGCAGGCGCATCGGCCGACATCAAAGCCGAGCGGGCAGGGGGGACGAAAGATGCACGAGATGCTGGCCGAACTGGAAGTCCGGCGCGAACGGGCGAGGCAAGGCGGCGGTCAAAGGCGCATCGATGCCCAGCACGAAAAGGGCAAGCTGACCGCCCGCGAGCGTCTCACGGTGTTTCTCGACGAGGGTTCGTTCGAGGAATTCGACATGTTCGTCCAGCACCGGGCGACGGATTTCGGCATGGCGGAGCAGACGATACCCGGCGATGGCGTCGTCACCGGGTGGGGCACCGTCAACGGCCGCACCGTGTTCGTCTTCGCCAAGGATTTCACCGTCTTCGGGGGCTCGCTCTCCGAGGCCCATGCCGAAAAGGTCCAGAAGGTCCAGGATCTGGCACTGCGCAACCGCGCGCCGATCATCGGCTTCTACGACGCAGGCGGCGCGCGAATCCAGGAGGGTGTCGCCGCGCTCGGCGGCTATGCCGAGATCTTCCAGCGCAACGTGCTGGCCTCGGGCGTCATCCCGCAGATTTCGGTGATCATGGGGCCTTGTGCCGGCGGCGACGTCTATTCTCCGGCGATGACCGACTTCATCTTCATGGTTCGCGACACGTCCTACATGTTCGTCACCGGGCCGGACGTGGTGAAGACAGTGACCAACGAGACGGTGACGGCCGAGGAACTCGGCGGCGCCTCGGTCCACACCGTCAAATCCTCGATCGCCGACGGCGCCTATGACAACGACGTCGACGCGCTGTTGCAAATGCGCCGGCTGATCGACTTCCTGCCGGCATCGAACACCTCGCCGGTACCCGAACTCGACTTCACCCAGTCGGTGTTCGAGGAGGATCGCTCGCTCGACACGCTGATCCCCGACAACGCCAACAAGCCCTACGACATGAAGGAGCTGATCCGGAAGACGGTCGACGAGGGCGACTTCTTCGAGATCCAGCAGGCCTTTGCCGGCAACATCGTGACCGGCTTCGGGAGGATAGAGGGTCGCACCGTTGGCATCGTCGCTAACCAGCCGATGGTGCTGGCCGGCGTCCTCGACGCGGATGCGAGCCGCAAGGCGGCGCGCTTCGTGCGCTTCTGCGACTGCTTCTCGATTCCCGTCCTCACCTTCGTCGACGTGCCGGGCTTCCTGCCGGGCACGGCGCAGGAATATGGCGGGCTGATCAAGCACGGCGCCAAGCTCCTGTTCGCCTATGCCGAGGCGACGGTGCCGAAGGTCACGGTGATCACCCGCAAGGCGTTCGGAGGCGCCTATGATGTGATGGCGTCGAAACACCTTCGCGGCGACATCAACTATGCCTGGCCGACGGCGCAGATCGCGGTGATGGGCGCCAAGGGCGCGGCCGAGATCATCCACCGCAAGGATGCCGCCGATCCGGACAAGATCGCCGCTCACGCCGCCGCCTACGAAAAGCGGTTCCTGTCGCCCTTCGTCGCCGCCGAACGCGGCTATGTCGACGAGGTGATCATGCCGCACTCGACCCGCCGCCGGGTCGCGCGAGCGCTGGCCATGCTCCGTAACAAGGATCTCGACAACCCCTGGAAGAAGCACGACAACATTCCGTTGTGATCAGGTTGCCGTCACGCGGCAGCGGCAAAATTCGCGACGATTCGGTTTCGGCCGCTCTGCTTGGCGCGATAAAGCGAGGCATCGGCCACCGCAATCAGCTGGTCGAGCGAGGTCGCGCTCTTCCCCTTGGTGGCGACGCCGATGCTCAAGGTAACAGTCATCGGGCAGCTCGGAGCCGGATGGGGTATGGCCGCATCCCGCATGGTCGCGAGAATACGCCGCGCAATTTTCATCGCCTCGCCATACGAGGCGCCGGGTAGAACGACCACGAATTCCTCTCCCCCGTACCGGGCGACGAGATCGGAATCTTGGCGCGTCTCCGCGACAAGAAGCTTGGCCACCTGCCGCAGGCACTCATCGCCGCGCTGGTGTCCGCTGGAGTCGTTGTACGGTTTGAAGTGGTCGATATCGAGCATGAGAAGCGAGAGCTCGGTCCCCGAATTGATCGCGAGAAGCCACTCTTCCTTGAGATGTTCGTCGAAGCGACGCCGATTGGCCAGACCGGTAAGGCCATCTTGGCTCGCCAGAGTCTCAAGCGCGTCCTGGGCATTTTTCTGAGGCGTGATGTCACGGAGCGTTTCAACGACGGCCATCAGCGCCCCGCTCTGGTCAAAAACCGGACCCGCGTCTATCGCGAGATAACGGCGGCCGGAGCCGTTTGGTAAAACACACCAGTTTTCCGCTGCGAGAATGCTGAAGCGACCGTCTTTCGCCTGTCCATCGATTTGCCGCCAGTCGCTACGGTCGACGGTATAGAGAGCCTCGATCCTTGCCGATCCCGTAGCCTCCAGCACCAGATCGGCTAGACAAGGCCGTGGGTCCTCATAGAAAGCAGCCCAGTGCCGTTTGGTGCCGAGAACCGCTGAGGCACAGACGCCGGTCAGCTTTTCGCAAGCGCGATTCCAGATGATCACATGGCCGGACGCGGCCAGCACGAATGTCGGGACGACGAGATGCTCCAGCAACTGGTTCGCAAATTTGGTGTCGCTTAGAGTCCGTTTCGAAACTCACTGCGGCGGGTTCAAAGGCCCCTCGGATGGTCGCTCCGCAATGACATGATACCCGATTTCCGCGGGTTTGGGCGTCCCGGGTGAACCATGGAGGCTGGTCTTGGCAGGGTTTCGAAACGGCCTCTTAGATCCATTGTCACCATGTTGCGGCCCTCCCAGTCGAATCCTCACCATAGGGAAGTCACAGTAATCACCCAAACTTAAGAAAATATTCTCGTCTCCGGAAAACAAAGAGGCAAAGTCGTCGAGCTTGCTGCCGGCAACCGAACCAAAGGACCAAATCTTGGGGGAGAATTGCCCATGGACAGGAGATTCAGATCCCGGCAAACCACTCGTAGCCATTGTCCTCCCAATAGCCACCGCCGCCCTGGCCGTAGCCGTCGAGCGTGTCGGTGACGCGGATGGCGCGGATGTATTTCGCCATCTTGTAGCCGAGCTGTCGCTCGATCCTGACACGCAGCGGCGCTCCGTTTGATATCGGCAGGGTCTGGTCGTTCATGCCATAAGCGAGGATCGTCTGCGGATGCCGGGCGTCGGTGAGGTCGATCGATTCGTAATATTCGATCGGGCGCAGGAAGCCGCTGCCCATCGAATCAAAGCATTCGAACACCACGAAGCGCGCTTCCGGCTTGACGCCGGCCTGATCGAGCACGGCGGCGAGCGGCGTGCCGGTCCATTTGGCGATGCAGCTCCATCCCTCGACGCAGTCGTGCCGGGTAATCTGGGTGCGGGCGGGCATGTTGCGGAGTTCGTCGAGCGAGAGGCTGAGCGGTTTTTCGACGAGGCCGTCGACAGGCAGGCGATAATCGGAGAACTCCGCCTCCGCGAGGGCGCGATAGGCCGGGTTGCGCGGGTTGGTCGAGCCGTTCGGCCGCATCGGCTGGCGAATCTCGCTTTCGGAAAATTCGCGGGCGAGGGTATCCGAGCCGAGCAGGAAGCGCTGCACCCGGTAGGTGAGGGAGTTCGCGGTTTCGAGAACGTCGCGGATCTCGTTGTCGCGGACCCCAAGAAAGTCGAAACAGCCGGCGAGCGGTGCGGTCGAGGCGATCGTCGCCCCGGTGAGAAAGCGCCGGCGGGTGATCTGGGAGCGGGTCATCATTCGGACTCCGGATCGGCGCGGTACCAGCCGGTGATCATCGAGCGCAACTCGTTGAAGGGTCCGGCGAGGACCATCATGACGATGTGGACGACGAAGAACAGAACCAGATACAGCATCAGGATGAAATGGATCGTGCGCGCTGTCTGGCGGCCGCCGAAAACATCGAGCATCCACGGTGCCCATGCATTCACACCCGGCGACATGGTGAGGCCGGTCGCGATGATCAGCGGCAAAGCGATGAACAGCACGCTCGCATAGGACAGCTTCTGCAAGGCGTTGTAGCGGGCTTCGCGGGAAAAGCGCAGCCGCGCGTGGTCGGCGGCTTCGCGCGGCAGGTGACGGATGTCGTCGCCGCTCGGAAAAAGCTCCTTGATGTGACGGTTGATCAGGCTGGCGACTAGCCAGATGAGAAGCGTGATGGCGAGGCCCCAGGCGAAGAACAGATGCACGACCCGGCCGGTCGCCAGATCCCGGTAGCCGGGGATGGTCAGCCAGGATGGAAAGCTCTTCGGCTGTAGTCGGTCGCCCTCCCAGACCGCGCCGAGCCAGCCGGTGGTGTCGAAGGCTTGGCCGAACAGGATCGTCCGGCCCTTCATCGCGGCGCCATCCATAAAGGCGCCGATCGACAGGATGGTGTTGTCGTAGGCAAAACCGGATTCCTGGCCGATATAAAGATCCGGTCGCGCCATGAATATCTGCAGGCCCGAGAGAAGCAGGAAGAACAGGCAGAGCGTCCAGGCCCAATGGGTGATCCGCGTCCACAGCCGCTGCCGGTAGATCAATGGTCGCTCGAAGCACGATGAAACGGTCAGTTTGAAGCCTCCCTCGGGTATCCGCGGCGATTGGCCTCGCTCCAGGTCGCCGCCTTGGACACCAGTCTTGAGGGTCGAAGGCTGCGTGGGTCAAGACGTTTGGGATCACCACCGGTCGCGTGCGGTGACGTTTTCGTGTCAGCGGTATGCGCAACGAACACTGCCGCGCGCCGTTTGCGGGGAGTATACTCGATCCGGATCGGATTACTCTTGGCCCAACCGTCTGAACATTCGCCGCGCATTGCCGGCCTCGCCACCGCCGTGCCGCCCTATCCGCTGCCGCAGAGCGAGGTTGTTGCCCACGCCGCCGAAACCTTCGGTAGCCGGTTTCGCGATTTCGAGCGACTGCGCCCGGTGTTCGAGAGCACCGGCATCGCCATGCGCTATTCGGTGCGCCCGTTCGACTGGTTTCACGCCCGGCAGGATTGGCGGCAACGAACCGAGGCGTATCTCGAGGGTGCCACGGCGCTGTTCATCGAAGCCGCCGAAAAGGCGATCGCCGCCGCCGGCATCCTGCCGTCGGACATCGACACCGTCGTCACCGTGTCGTCGACCGGCATCGCCACGCCGTCGCTGGAAGCCCGCACTCACGGCGTGCTTGGCTTCCGGCCCGACATCCGCCGGGTGCCGGTCTTCGGGCTCGGCTGCGCCGGCGGTGTCTCGGGCCTCTCGCTTGGCGCGCGGCTCGCCCGCGCCGAACCTGGCTCCAAGGTGCTCGTCGTTGCGGTGGAGATCTGCACGCTGGCTTTCCGCTCGGACGAACTGACGAAAAGCAATATCGTCGCCACCGCCCTGTTCGGCGACGGCGCGGCCGGCGTGGTGCTGACCTGCGACAAAGCTGCGGGGCCGCGGATCGTCGCCACCGGCGAGCATCTGTGGCCGGACACGCTCGACATCATGGGCTGGCAGGTCGACCCGATCGGCTTCGGAGCAATCTTCTCCGCCTCGATCCCGGACCTCGTCACCGAGAAGATGCGGCCGGCGGCCGAGAATTTTCTGGCGCGACATGGCGAAGTGATCGATGATCTGGATGGCTTCGTCTTTCATCCCGGAGGGACCAAAGTGGTCCAGGCGCTCGAAAACTCGTTTGATCTGCCTCAGGGCGCGCTCAACATCGAACGCGAGACGCTGCGCGACTTCGGCAACATGTCGGCGCCGACCGCCCTGTTCGTCCTGAAGCGCAAGCTGGAGGACGGGCTTGCCGGGCGACACCTCGTCTCGGCGCTCGGCCCCGGCTTCACCGGCAGTTTCGCGCGGCTCGATGCTTGAGACGGTCGAGATCTACCCGAGCGTCTGGGCGACGGCGGCGATCCTCGCCTATGTGACGCTGCAACGGGTGATCGAGCTCAGCATCGCTCGCCGCAACACCAAACGGCTGCTACGCGAAGGCGCCTTCGAGGTTGCGGCGCCGCAATATTCGCTGCTGGTCGCATTGCACGCGGCTTGGCTTGGGCTACTGTGGCTCACCGCCTTTGGCGAGCCGATCAATCTCGTGTTTCTCGGGCTGTTCGGCCTCACTCAAGTGCTGCGCTTCTGGACGCTCGCCTCGATCGGCAGGCGTTGGACGACGCGCATCATCGTCAAGCACGGGGAGGCGCTGGTCACGAAGGCGCCATATCGCTTCATGGCGCATCCGAACTATGCGGTCGTGGTGCTGGAAATCTTCCTGCTGCCGGCAGTTTTCGGGCTTTACGCGCTCGCGATCCTGTTCTCGCTGCTCAACGCCGGCGCGCTGGCGATCCGTATCCAGGCGGAACAACGCGCGCTCAAGAAGCACACGCGTGGGCGGAAAAACCTGAAATTATGAGCCGTTTCAGTCGTTTGCCGCCGTGCGCCTCAACACCAGATCGAGCGTTTGGCGAAACCTTGAGCGGTCGGTGGTCGTGAAGGCGGCGTTATAGCCCTTGCTCTCGCCGGTTTCGCGCAGATGCTGCTTGAAAGCCCGCATTGACAAAGCGGTGCCGATCGATTCGCTGGTGAACTCGTGCCCCGTCGGGCCGAGAGCGGCGGCGCCTTTTTCAAGAGCCCGCGCGGCCAGCGGGATGTCGGCGGTGATAACGACGTCTCCCGGATTGGCGGCTTCGGCAATCCAGTCGTCGGCCGCGTCCGCGCCTTCGGACACGACAATGATCCGGGCGTCGGGATAGCGCGACGGCCGCATACCGCCGTTGGAGACCAGCACCGCGTCCGCGCCATGCCGGACGGCGACCTCGATCGCCTCGTCCTTGACCGGGCAGGCATCGGCATCGATCAGGACTGTGGTCATTCAGATATCCTTCCAGGCCAAGGCTAAGACGATTCCATTTCTCGTGGCAGCCATAACGCGATTGTGCCATGGACGAACATGACCTCACTTGCCGAGACCTTCGAGAACACACCCGCCGAGATCGTTCGCGGCATCGTCATTCTCGTCGTCGGCTCGGCGATCATTCCGTTGCTCGACGCCTTCGGGAAAATTCTGGTCACCACCCATGACATTTCAGCGGGCGAGGTGGCTTTGGTCCGGCTCTTCTCGCAAGCTGCGATGATCCTGCCGTTTCTGCTGTATGTCGACGGCCCGGGTGCCCTTAAGACGCGTCGTCTCGGGCTCAATCTTCTGCGCGGGGCGTGTCTGGGCCTGGCGGGACTCGCCTTCTTCGCCGCGCTGCGTTTCATGCCGTTGGCCGATGCCACGGCCGTGTTTCTGATCGAGCCGATGATCCTCACGCTGCTGGCTGCGTTCCTTCTGAAGGAGACTATCGGCTGGCGGCGGATCGTTGCCGTCGTCGTCGGCTTCTTCGGTGCGCTGATCATCATCCGGCCGAGCTATTCGGTGTTCGGTATCGTCTCGCTGCTCCCGGTCGCGGCGGCGTTCTTCGTCGCCCTCTACCTCATTTTGACCCGCCGCGCGTCGCGGGGATCGACCCCGCTGGCGATGCTGTTTTACGCCGGTGCCGGAGGGGTGCTGGTTTTGTTGATCGCCATGATCATAGGCCATCCGCTGGGAATCGCCGATCTGACGTTCCGCTGGCCGGATCGCGGGTCGACCTGGATGCTCCTGATCGGCGCCGGTCTGATCGGCACGGCCGGCCATCTCATGTTCATCCAGGCGTACAAGCTTGCGCCGGCCTCGGTGCTCGCACCCTTCGGCTACGTGGAGATCGTCTCCGCCGTGTTTCTCGGATATCTGATTTTCGCGGACATGCCCGACGGCCCGAAATGGCTCGGCATGGCGATCATCGTCGGGTCCGGGCTGTTCATCTATTTTCGCGAGCAGCGCATCGCGCGTCATCCGCAGAAGCCGCCGATCGTGCGCTAACGCGAGTCCGGCGAATGGATCAGCCGGATTTCGCGGCCAGCGCTTCGAGCCTGGTGATTTCACCGTCGAGCACATCGCGGCGCGAGCGCAAGAGGTCGAGCTTGGCGGCGCGGCCGGTGTCGTCGAGATTCACGTCCTCCGCACCCTCGCCATAGCCGCCGATCAGCCAGGCTGGGCTGACGCCGAGAATGCCGGCGAGCATGATCAGCTTGTTCGCCCGCGGTTCGGCGCGGTCGCGCTCCCAGCCGCGCATCGTCTCCGGCTTGACACCGAGCTTGGTCGCTAATTCTGCAATGTCGATCCCGAGCGCCTCGCGGCTGCGGCCAATCCGTCCGCCGATCGTGTCATCGTCCTGCTGTGTCATCGGTTTGGTCAAATCTGTCTCCTCTTAACGCCGGCCGAAATCCGGATTCTCGCCTAGCGCGGCCGTGACGGACCGCGGCAAGTGCGATCGGATCGCGACATTCGTTTCTTAGACGAGTGTCGGCTTGCAGGATTTCCGCCCAAAGGTCAAAACGGACCGGTCGAGAAGACGCCGCCGCCCTGTTTCGGAGTACCCGCCGCCATGTTCAAGAAGATCCTGATCGCCAATCGCGGGGAAATCGCCTGCCGGGTCATCAAATCGGCGAAGGCCATGGGCATCAAGACGGTCGCGGTCTATTCCGACGCCGATCGCAACGCAGTGCATGTGGCGATGGCCGACGAAGCGGTGCATCTCGGGCCTCCGCCTGCGGCCGAAAGCTATCTCCTCGGCGATAAAATCCTCGAGGCCTGTCAGGCGACGGGCGCCGAGGCGGTGCATCCGGGCTACGGCTTCCTGTCCGAACGCGCCGCCTTCTGCGAATTGCTGGAAGACAACGGCATCGTCTTCATCGGCCCGAAGCCGAAGGCGATCCGCGCCATGGGCGACAAGATCGAATCGAAGCTGTTCGCCCAGAAGGCGGGCGTCAGCATCGTCCCCGGCCATCTCGGCATCATCGAGGATGCCGACGAAGCGACAAGGATCGCCGCCGAGATCGGCTATCCGGTGATGATCAAGGCCTCGGCCGGCGGCGGCGGCAAGGGCATGCGCATCGCCTTCGACGAGAAGGAATGCCGCGATGGCTTCGACCGCGCCCGCTCGGAGGCGCGCTCGTCTTTTGGCGACGATCGGGTGTTCATCGAAAAATTCGTCGTCGAGCCTCGCCATATCGAGATCCAGGTGCTGGCCGACGCCCACGGCAACGCGGTTCATCTCGGCGAGCGGGAATGTTCCATCCAGCGGCGCAACCAGAAGGTCGTCGAGGAGGCGCCGTCGCCGTTCCTTGATGCCGATACCCGCGCATCGATGGGCGAGCAGGCGGTCGCGCTGGCCCAGGCCGTCGACTACCAGAGCGCCGGCACGGTCGAATTCATCGTCGACAAGGACCGGAACTTCTACTTCCTGGAGATGAACACGCGGCTGCAGGTCGAACACCCGGTGACCGAACTTGTCACCGGCGTCGACCTCGTCGAGGAAATGATACGGGTGGCGGCGGGCGAGCCGCTCAGGCTTCGGCAGGATGACATCAAGCTCAACGGCTGGGCGGTCGAGAGCCGTATCTATGCCGAGGACCCGTTTCGGGGCTTCCTGCCGTCGATTGGCCGGCTCACGCGCTATCGTCCGCCCGCCGAAGGCCCGCTCGGCGAGGCCACCGTGCGCAACGACACCGGCGTGACGGAGGGCTCCGAGATTTCGATGTTCTACGACCCGATGATCGCCAAGCTTTGTACCCATGCCGACACCCGCGAGGCCACGATCGACGCGATGCGCGACGCGCTCGGCCAGTTCGAGATCGAGGGAATCGAGCACAACATCCCGTTCCTCGCCGCCCTGATGGCCCATCCGCGCTGGCGCGAGGGGCGAATCTCGACCGCCTTCATCGACCAGGAATACCCGGACGGCTTCGAGCGGCCGGCGGCGTCGGACGAAACCCGGCGCATGGCGGCGCTGATCGCGACGACGATCGAGATCGCCCGCAAGCAGCGGCTCGATCATCATATCGACCGGTTGCGCGAGCATTCAGGCGCGCTACCGCCCGCCTGGGTGGTGAAAGTCGATGGGGACTATCTGGCGGTCGACGTGGCGCGGACGATGACCGGGGAGGGCGGCGACGTCCTCTATCGAATGACCACCGATGGACAAACCTTTACCGTCTCGACAGATCATCGGCCCGGCATATCCCCTTGGTCGGGTTCGATCGACGGGGAAAAGCGGACCGCGCAAATTCGCTCGCGGCCGAACGGGATGGCCCTTTTTCTCGACGGAATATGGCTGGAGGCCAAGGTGGTGTCGCCGATGATCGCCGAACTCGAGAAGCTGATGCCGGTGAAGCTGCCACCGGATACCTCGAAGTTGCTGCTGTGTCCGATGCCGGGTCTCGTCGTGTCGATCGCGGTGGAGGAAGGGCAGGAGGTCAAGGCCGGCGAGACGCTGGCGATCGTCGAGGCGATGAAGATGGAGAACATCTTGCGGGCCGAGCGCGATCTGACCGTGGCGAGCCTCAAGGCGGCGCCCGGCGATAGCCTGGCGGTCGACGCGGTGATCATGGAGTTCCAGTGACCACCGCGATACATTGTCTGGTGCGAGGCCGGGTGCAGGGCGTCGGCTACCGCGCATGGTGCCAGGGCGAAGCCGTGACACGGGGCTTTCCGGCTGGGTGCGCAACCGCCGATCCGGCGACGTCGAGGCGGTGTTGGCCGGGCCATTGGACGTGGTCGACGAAATGCTGGCGGCGCTGTGGACCGGGCCGGCCGGCGCTTCGGTGTCGGCGGTCGAAGGAACGCCGACGGAGGAACGTCCGCGTGGCGATTTCGACGTGAGGCCGACGGTTTAACGGGTCGCGTCAATCGTCGGGCCGAACACCGCCTCGAATTGCCGTCGAAGCAGGATATCGACCTGCGGCATTGATGCGAGAACGCCGAGATCGGCAAGACTCGTCACGCCGTGGCCGCGAATGCCGCAGGGCACGATGCCGGAGAAATGCTCCAGCTCCGGGTCGACGTTGAGCGAGATGCCGTGGAAGGTCACCCAGCGGCGGACGCGGATGCCGATCGCCGCGATCTTGTCTTCGGCAATGCTGCCGTCGACCATGGTCGGACGCTCCGGCCGTCGCACCCAGACCCCGACGCGGTCTTCACGTCTTTCGCCCTTGATCTGGAAGTCGCCGAGCGTCGCGATGATCCAGGCCTCCAGCGCTGCCACGAAGGCGCGCACGTCCTCGCGCCGTCTTTTCAGATCCAGCAGCACATAGGCCACGCGCTGGCCGGGGCCGTGATAGGTGTATTCGCCACCGCGGCCTGCGGCGAACACCGGGAATCGCGTGGAATCGACGAGGTCTTCGTTCCGGGCACCGGTGCCGGCCGTATAGAGCGGCGGATGCTCCAGGAGAATCACCGTTTCAGGCGCCGTTCCGGATGCGATCTCCGCGACCCGGGCCTCCATCATCGCCAAAGCCTCGGGGTAGGGGGTCGGGCCGTCGATGACGTGCCACGCCACTTGCGCCGAACCGGGCCGCGCCAGGAAGCGCTCCGCCACGGTCGATAGCCGGGAGCCGCTCATCGCTGTCTCGATCGTCGCTGTCATGGAGGGTGTTTAGCTGGTCCGAACGCCGTCGAAAAGCGTTGGCCGCGCGCCCGTGAGGACAATGCCGACCGGGATCGGCCGAATAGCCCTTGTGCGACCGGGTAAGTCTTGTTACATGCCCGCCACCGATGGCCTCGCGCCCTTGGTAGACACGGCGTGCGGTCGTGGCGGAATTGGTAGACGCGCAGCGTTGAGGTCGCTGTGGGGCAACCCGTGGAAGTTCGAGTCTTCTCGACCGCACCAGCCTTTCTCATTGGAAATGTTCGAGTTTGGCATCTACGCCGAAGGCCGATTGCATTTTCCCACCAGTTGCATCGAATTTTGCGCCACACGCTTTCAAAATGAAGGCCTGCAGACGATGGCCTCGTTCCTTAAGCGGCGCGGGATGCGGTGGATATTCCACTTCTTTCGACGTGTACCCCCTGACATCGTTGATTTGGTGGGTTTTTCCTTCTGGGAACGATCTCTCAGAACCAGTGACGAACAGGCTGCTGCGATAAAGGCGCGAACCTTGGCAGTGGGGACTGACGAAGTCATTAGCCAGCCCCGTGCAGACGAGATAACGGTTGATCGATCTTGGCCGGCCAGTTCGTAGCGTTGTTTTGCGAGACATCAGCCGAGCGCCGCGACGACGGCGGCAACGATGCCGAGATATCCGTTCGCCTCCCAGGCCGAGCGGCCGATGAAGAGCCCGTCAATGTTGTCGCGGCGCGCGAGGTCCACGCAATTGCCGGGATTGACGCTGCCGCCATAGAGCACGGGCAGCGGGCGGCCGATCAGCGATGCGACCAGCGCCTTGACGTTCGCCTGCTGATCGTCGGCAAAGTCGGGATCGGCCGGCGTCCCCCCTTCGCCGATCGACCAGACCGGTTCGTAGGCCAAGATCACCTCGGCGCCCTCGGTCCATTCCACCTTCGACAGCGCCGCCTCAGTCTGTCGCTTGAGGACGGCGGCCGTTTGGCGGGCTTCGTATTCGGCGCGGGTGTCGCCGATACAAACGAGGGCCGTGAGCCCATGATGGACTGCGGCGGCCGTCTTCAGCCCCACCGTCTCGTCGCTCTCGTTGAAGAATGTCCGCCGTTCGCTGTGGCCGATCTCGACGAGGGTTCCGCCAGCATCCGCGACCTGGATCGGGGAAATCTCGCCCGTCCATGGGCCGGAATCCTGCCAATGGACGTTCTGGGCGCCGACCGTGACACGGGTGCCTTCGAGTGCTTCGGCGACCTGCGTCAGCACGGTGAAGGGCGGGATGACGAAGAGACGTGCGGCGTCGCTTCCGGCCCAGTGGGACGAACGCAGAATATCGCAGAAGGTCGCCGCCTCTGCGCGGGTCTTGTTCATCTTCCAACTGGTGCCGATGAAGGGGCGGGTCGCCATGGAGAGGCTCCTTGAGGACTGTCGCAGAAGGCGATCGTGACAGGCAGAACGCGGATGAAGGCGGTTCAGGCCACCTTGGGTCTTCCGACTTCCGTGTGCGAGGACCAGAACGCAACGGACTCGGCCATCGCCGCGACGACCTCGCGATCGCTCGGCTCGCGTTCGCGGAAGGCCAGTTCCAGGCAGAGCTCGTTATCCGTTCCGCCGCCGGCGCGGATGCTCGCCAGCAACTTGTCCGGTATGATGCGTCCGTCCTCGTTATACACCTTGGTGAAGGGCCAATGCCCGCCCTTGTTCATCGAGCTCTGCTTGATGTGGATGATCGGCGAGGCTTTCGCGAACCGCTCCGCCCAGGCGTAGGGATCGGTGTCTGCGGGATCGGGCGAGGACACGTCGCCATGGTCGATGTCGATCATCGGCTTCAGCGGAATCGGCAGACCGCCTGCGTCGATCCAACGCTGCAACGCGGCGCAATCCTTGAGCGTGTGGCCGAACTCGCGGCCAATCGACATCGGCTCCCAGAACATCGAGGTCAGGCCGCGTCGGGCGGCGTGCTCCGCGACCTCGCGCCAACACTCAAGAGCGACCCGCAGCAGCGCTTCGCGCCGGTCGCGGTCGTCGAAGTCCCGGTAGGTCAGAATGGCGAATTGCGTCCCGATCGCCGGGCAGCCGAGATCGGCGGCGACGTCCGCCAGGGTCTTGAACCAGTCGACATAGTAGGCGCGCACGCCGGCGTCGGGATGACCGAAATGGTTCAGCCGTCCATAGGGCCCGGTCATCATCGATGTGATGGAGACGCCGTTGGCGTCGGCTGCGGCGGCCATCCGCGCTACGATGGGAGAGAGCGTCTTCGCCGGCCAGGACGGGTTGACAAACTCGTGCGTCAACTGGACATGGCCGATGCCGATCTCCGCGGCGATGATCGCGATCAGGTCTTCCGGGTCGGCAAAGCGGTTGACCAGAGGGTTTGTGCTGATCGATAGGGTGAAGGGCATGGAAGCTTCTTCGTAACGGGTGGTTGGAACCGGGCAAAAGCACTGGCGCCCGTGCGATATGAAAAACTATGCATGTGCCGCAATATTTTGCAATTTTCCTTCCGGTGACCTAGCATCTTTCTCGATGTTTCGGCGCTGGCGCCCGCGTGGACCAACCATCCGGCGATGGGGATGGCGCGGGCTGCGCTTTCTGTCGGGCCTCGAACGGTGAAGAAGGAAACGCATATGAAGATCATCATCGGCGGTGATGGCGCGGGGCAACCGCTGGTCAAGGCGGTTGCCGCGTATCTTCGGACCCGCGAGGACGTGGAATTCGACGACGCCAGCGCGGCGCCTGCAAACGCCGACGAGCGCTACGCCGCGACCTCCGAGCGGATCGCCATGGCGATTCTCGACGGCGCATACGACCGCGGAATCTTGTGTTGCGGAACCGGGATCGGCGTCTGCATCTCGGCCAACAAGGTGCCCGGCATTCGCGCGGCGCTGACCCACGACACCTATTCGGCCGAGCGCGCCGTCAAGAGCAACAACGCGCAGATTATCACCATGGGCGCTCGCGTGATCGGACCGGAGCTCGCCAAGGCGATCGTCGAGAAGTTCCTGGATTCGGAGTTCGATCCGCAGAGTTCTTCGGGTGCCAACGTCGCCGCCATGAACTCGCTCGACGACAAGTACCACGCGCGCTGAGCACGCATTATCGACACTGTGGCGGACAGATAGCGACGTGGAAGCCCCGCGGTTCGGTCCGCCGCTGAAACGCCTTGGAACCAGGAGGACGCCGTGCTGAACGAGGCGCCACATCGCCACGACGAAAATGGGGAGGCCGGTCTCGCGGCGCGTGCGGCGTGGCTCTATTTTTCCGGCGGCATGACGCAGGGCCAGATCGCCAAGCGGCTCGGCGTCACCAGCATCAAGGCGCACCGGCTGATCGCGCGCGCCAACCGCGATGGCCTGGTGCGGGTATTCGTCGATGCGGAGGTGGCCGAGTGCCTTGACCTGGAGGAGACGATTCGCCAGCGCTTTGGTCTCGACTTCTGCAGCGTAGCGCCGGATCTCGGCGAAGAGACGCCGCTTCCTCTCAGGGCGCTCGGCATCGCCGGCGCCAACTTCCTGAAAAACGAGATCGAGCGCGGCGAGCACGCCCTCATCGGCGTCGGCCATGGCCGCACGCTCGCCGCCGCGGTCAACGCCATGCCGGCAGTGGCGACCGGACGGACCCGCTTCGTCTCGGTGCTCGGCGGCTTTACCCGCCGTTTCGCCGCCAACCCCTACGATGTCATTCACCGCCTGGCCGAGAAGACCGGCGCTGAAGCCTTTCAAATCCCGCTGCCGACCTTTGCCAATACCGCCGAGGACAAGGCGGTACTTCTCAGCCAGCCTGGCGTCGCGGAAGTGTTCGATCTGGCCTGTTCGGCGCCTTTGGTCTTTGCCGGCATCGGCGATGTGACCGAGGATGCATTCCTGTTCGCCAACAGCATGGTCGGCACCGACGAGATCGGCGAGATTCGCGCGGGCAGGGCGGTCGGCGAACTTCTCGGCCACTACTTCAATTCCGACGGTCAACCGGTCGCGGAAGCTGTCAGCGCCCGGGCGCTGTCCCCGACATTGGCTCATCTTAGCGCATCCCGCGTCGTCGCCCTTGCCGGTGGCGCCGACAAGGTTTCCCCGACCCTCGCCCTCCTGCGCAGCGGCTTTCTCGACGGCTTGGTGACCGACGAGATCACCGCTCGCGCGATTCTGGCAAAGGGCGGCGAGCGGTGAGCGCGATACCTCATCGCCCATCGATCGTGCCGCGCCCATACGCTCTCGTGTCCGCATAGATTCGCCCCTGACGCGCGCAGAGCGACTTCCACTGGGAGGCGAATTCGGGTCGGGGATAGACCGTCTGGTCGATCGCCGTCATCGCCGCGGCGGCGATCGGGTAGTCGGGGAACCAGCCAGCGCCGACGGCCGCGACGATGCCCGCGCCGAGCGCCGAGGCTTCCACGGTGCGACTGCGCTCGACTGGCAGGCCGGCGGCGTCGGCGAGCATCTGTAGCCAGAGCCGGCTTTGCGCCCCGCCGCCGATCGCGCGGATTCGCTCGAGCGCCAGACCCTCGGCGGCCATCGCCTGGATTCCGCGGGTGATTTCGGCGGTCAGAGCCTCGAGCGCTGCGCGATAGAAATGCGCCCGCCCGTGGTTGGCCGAAAGGCCGACGATCGCGGCGCGGGCGGCCGGGTCCCAATGCGGGTTCATGACGCCGATAATGTGCGGCGTCATGGTCAGTCCCTGCGAGCCGATCGGCAGCTGGGCCGCAGCCTCCTCCAATCGATCGAAGGCCCCGGGATCATCGCGCCCCCCGGCGAAATTGTCCACGACCCAATTGACGAAGAAGGCGCCGGCCTTTTGTAGTGCTTCGAGGAAATAGCCCTCGCCGGTCGGGGCCGTCATCGTGCGCCAGTGCAGGTCGGTCGCCGGCGTTGGGGAATAGACCCCGGTGACCGTCGCGGTGCCGAGATTGAGATAGACCGTCCCGGGCTCCATGGCATTGGTGCCGAGGCCGGCGCATTGGCCGTCGCCGCCGCCGGCAAAGACCGGGGTGCCGGGCCGCAGGCCGGTTTGTTGCGATGCCGCCTCGGTGATGGCGCCGACACCACTGCCCGGCTTCAACAGATCGGGGAGCTGCCGCCGCCCCACGCCGACACTGTCGAGAATGCGGTCGGACCAGTCCATCGCCGTGATGTCGAAAATGCCGAAGGGGTCGGCGCTCGACCAGCTCGCGGCCTTGCGGCCGGTCAGGCGCCCGGTCAGGAAGGCGTGGACGTCGACGATGTGCCGTGCCGCGTCGAGAATGGCCGGGTCGTTCCGCCGCAACCAGTCCAGCCGGTAGACGACGGGGATCGTGTCCACCGGCTTGCCGGTCGTGCGGTGCAGCCAGTCGCGGCCCATTTGGTCGGCATAGGCGGCATAGCTGCCGAGCGAACGCTCGTCGAGCCAAACCATCGCCGGGCGCAGCGCGCATCCGTCCGCATCGAGAAAGGCCACCGTCTCGCGCTGGTTGGAAATCGCTACCGCGTCCACCGTATCGGCGCCGACTGCGGCGACCGCCGTGCTCACCGAAACCGTCAGCGCGTCCCACCAGTCTTCGCAGTCCTGCTCCGCGTAGCCCGGCTGCGGCGTCGACAACGCGATGGTCGCGCGCCCTTCCGCGACCGCGCGCCCGTCTTCGTCCCAGACGATCGCCTTGGTGCTCTGGGTCGAACTGTCGATGCCGATGACATGCCGTTTCCGGGCCATTTTTCCTCCTCACGCAGAGCCGGCATCGCATCCTCCCGAACGCCGCCGGACCTGGCGCCTGATCGCGCTCCGTCGCCCCTCAGCCCGATTCCAGCAGAGCGGTCGCTGTATCGGAGTCGGTGACAAGGTGGGTCGCGTATCCCCCGTTGAGCGCCGCCAGAAGGGCATCGCGCTTGGCCGGCCCTCCGGCCAGGCATAGGCGAAACGGAACGCTTTTCAGATCGGCGAGCGAAATCCCGACGATGCCGTCATCGATCGGGCAGGGGACCGGGGCGCCGGCCGCGTCGATCAGGCGGCCGATGATCACGGCCTTGGCGCGCCCTTCGGATTGAATCTGCCGCAAGGCAACCGGATCGAGCATGTCGCTTTCGGCGAAGGTGCTTTTCCGACCGAGTTCGCCGACGCCGAACACGACCTTCGTCGCCGATCGGATCAGCGCGAACTGCCGTTCCAGAGACGGTTCGGCGAGAAGCCGGTCGCGCAGGTCCCGGCTCGACAGCACGGCGGGCGCGTGCAGGTTGACGCAGCGGGCACCGAGCTGGTTGGCCAACAGCGTCGTGCACAGCTCCGGCGAGAAATCGGCTGAACTCGCCGAGCTGCCGGACACCTGGACGATGGTCAGGTCCGGTATTCGGCTGGCCTCGGTGGCCCGCGCCGCCGCAAGGATCGTGCGGCCCCAGGCGACGCCGATAATGTCGCCGGGCTCCAGAACGTCGGCCAGCACCCGTGCCCCCGCGGCGCCGATGCGTTGTTCTGCGGGGTGGTTTGGCAGAGCGGGAACGACAGTTGCCGCAACCAGCGCAAACCGCTTCGCCAGCGCCTTGGACAAAGCCGTGCGTGCGACGGCCGCGCTGTCCACCCGAATGGTTACCCGACCGCTTCTCCGCGCTTCCTGCAGGTAGTTGGCTATACTCGCCCGCGAAACACCGAGGCGAGCGGCGACCGCGGCCTGGGTCAGCTCGTCGACATAGTAGAGCCACGCGGCCCAGGTCACGACGTCGTCGAACTCCGGCGGCGGCTTTGGCGTCCCGCGACTCGGGCCGTGAAGGGTTGCAGGCTGATCCATCCGGTCGAAAATGCCATGTCTCTGACTTTTGTCAAACGGTTCTGTCATTTGTTTGACAAATGCGAAACGTCGGTGTCAGATGTCGATAAATGGGAGGCGACATGTCGGAGATCCGGGAGCCACGTTCCGTCGACGATGAGCGGAATTGGACGTCGCTCATCGATGAGATCATCGACGGGCGGTGGATCCATCCGGAGACCGGCGCGCCGGCCGCGGTCGATTATGACCGCGTCGTCATCGCAGAGAGTCTGGCGGGACGGGAAGCCGAACTCGTTGACGCGATGAATCTCGGCGGCCGGATCGCTCTGATCGCCGACGCGGCTACATTTGCGGCGCTGGGCGATCGTGTCGCAAAGGCGCTGGTCGGATGGGACGTCACCGTCATCCTGCTCGATGATCCCCATGCGGACATGGCCCATATCGCTGCGCTCAGGCAGCGGCTCACAGGATTCGACGGCGCCATCGCGGTCGGCTCCGGCACCGTCAACGATCTGGTCAAATACGTCGTCGCGGAAGACAAGCGGCCCTATTGCGTTTTCGGCACCGCCGCCTCCATGAACGGCTACACCTCCTCGACCGCCTCGATCACGCTGGACAGCGGATTGAAGGTGTCGTTGCCGTCGATCGCGCCGCGCGGCTTCTTCGTCGATCTGGGCGTGGCGGCGGTGGCGCCGCGGCGACTGGCGGCAGCCGGCTTCGGCGATTGCCTGGCGCGTTCGGTCGCGCAAATCGACTGGTGGATCTCGCACCGGCTGCTTGGCACCGAATACCAGCAGGTGCCCTACACCATCCAGGAAGCCGATGAGCGCGAACTGAACGCCCGCGCCGCCGGTATAGCGGCCGGAGATGTGGAGGCCATCGGCTATCTCTACCGCGTCCTGACGCTGTGCGGCCTCGGAATCGCCTTTACCGGCGTCTCCCATCACGGCTCCATGGGCGAGCATCAGATCTCCCATTATATCGACTGTTTTGCCGGCGACCGGCATCCCGGCACGCTGCATGGCGAACAGGTCGGCGTCGCCTCGCTGACCATGGCGTGGTTGCAGCAGCGCATCCTCGCCTCCGACACGCCGCCGACGGTGCGCCCGACCCGTATCGACGAGGCTGGCATGGTTCGGCGGATGGGCCCCGAGATCGCCGCCCAATGTCTGGAGGAATACCGCAAGAAGGCGCTCGACCAGGCGGGCGCGGACCGGCTCAACGCCCGTATGATCGCGATATGGCCGGAGCTTCGCCAGGAATGCCTCGGCTTCGCGATCCCGGCGGACGAGATGGAGCGGCTGCTGCGGGCCGCGGGCGGCGCCACCACTGCGGGCGAACTCGGTGTGCCGGTGGATTTCTATCGCGAGGCGGTGCTCCATTGCCGCGAGATGCGCAATCGCTTTTCGGTCCTCGACATCGCGGACGACGCCGGTCTCCTGGCCGATTTCGCGGCGGGGGAGCGTTGATGATGCGCCCGATCTCGCAGATGCCCTCGGATGTCGCAGCATCGATCATCGGCGTCTTCGCCGACATCGACGACACGTTGACGACCGATGGCCGGCTGCCCGCCGCGTCCTATGCCGCGCTGGAAGCTTTGCATGACGCGGGGCTGTTCGTCGCGCCGATTACCGGCCGCCCCGCCGGATGGTGCGATATGGTCGCCCGCTTCTGGCCGGTAACGGGCGTCGTCGGCGAGAACGGCGCCTTCTATTTCGCCTATGACGGCGCGCAACGGCGGATGCGCCGCTCCTTCTTCGCAAGCGATTTCGAGCGCGCCGCCAACCGCAAGCGGCTCGAAGCAATCGCCCGGCGGATTCTCGTGGAGGTGCCGGGCGCAGCGATCTCCGCCGATCAGCTCTATCGGGAAGCCGATCTCGCCATCGACTTCTGCGAGGATGTCGCACCGCTTGGAAAGGCCGATATCGCCCGGATCAAGACGATCTTCGAGGAGGAGGGCGCGGTCGCGAAAATCTCCTCGATCCACGTCAATGGCTGGTTCGGCGACTATGACAAGCTGTCGATGACCCGGCGCTTCGCGGCCGAGATTCTGGGCATCGACCTCGAGGCCGAGAAACATTGGATCGTCTTTGCCGGCGACAGCCCCAACGACGCCCCGATGTTCGGCTTCTTTCCCAATAGCTGCGGGGTTGCGAACGTCCTCGATTTCACCGGCGAGATGGATGCCGAACCGTCCTTCGTCGCCGCGCGAGCGGGCGGCGAGGGCTTCGTCGAGATCGCCGACGTCATCCTGTCGGCCCGCGATCGGAACGAGGGCAAGGCGCGGCACAGGGAGGCGGCCGATGCGCGATAGCGAGCGGGCTTTGCGGCAGAAGATCATCGATCTCTGCCTGGAGATGAACCGGAACGGCATCAACCAGGGCACGTCCGGCAACATTTCGGCGCGCCACGGCGATGCGATGCTTTTGACCCCGAGCGCGACCCCCTATGAGGAGCTGACGCCGGAAAAGATCGTATTCATGCCCCTCGATGGCGACGGCACGGACTGGTCGGGACCGCTGAAGCCGTCGACCGAATGGCGCTTTCATCGCGACATCCTGCGCGCGCGTCCCGATGCTGGGGCGGTCGTCCATGCCCATCCGACCTTCGCTACCACGTTGGCGATCACCCGCCGCGCGATTCCCGCCTGTCATTATATGGTCGCGGTGTTCGGCGGCACCGACGTCCGCTGCTCGGGCTACGCACGCTACGGAACGCCGGAACTCTCCCATGAGGCGCTGACGGCCCTCGAAGGCCGGACGGGATGTCTGCTCGCCAACCACGGCGCCATTACCATCGGCAGCGATCTCGACAAGGCCATGTGGCGGATGGTGGAATTGGAAACGGTGGCCAAGCAGTATCATCACAGCCTGCAGCTCGACGGCGGCCCGGTGATCCTCAGCGACGCGGAAATCGCCGAAGTGCTGGAAGGATTCGGCAGCTACGGCCTGCAGTCTCGCAAGGGGGCGTCGAAGCGATGAGAGCAGGGACCGCACCCCGTCTCGGCATCTCAATCTCGGGCGCGGCGGCGCGGCGAAGGTGCCGTTCGCCGTGGGCCGGTGGCCGCCGGGCGGGGAGGTCGTGCGCTTGACCCCGTCGCCCAATCTTGCCCGTCGCTTCGTTATTTCGGACCACCCGCTGCCGTGGCTCCTGCCGCTGATCGCGCTTCTCGTGGTCTTCACCATCTTTCCGCTGATCTACAATATCTGGCTGAGCTTCCACGAATTCGTGCCGCGCCGGCGGGTGCTGGAATATGTCGGCGGACAGAACTGGGTGCAGCTGTGGGAGGACAGCCGCTTCTGGCAGTCGCTCGGCGTGACCTTTCTCTACTTCATCATCGCGCTGGTCTTCGAACTGGCGCTCGGCATGGGAATCGCGCTGTTGCTCGATTCCGACGAGCCGGGCTTCGGCATCCTGCGCGCTCTCTTGACGATGGCGCTGGTCGTCCCGCCCGCGATCGTCGGCATGATGTTTCTCCTGATGGAGGATTCGCAGTTTGGCGTGCTGACCTTCTTCCTCCAGATGATCGGCGTCCTCAGCCCGGAAACGCCGATCCTGTCGACGCCGTCGCTGGCGCTCGCCGGCGTGCTGCTTGCCGAGATCTGGCAGTGGACGCCGTTCATGGTGCTGATCCTCCTGGCCGGTCTGCGCGCGCTTCCCACCGAGCCCTACGAGGCCGCGATGATCGACGGCGCGAGCCCCATCCAGACCTTCGTGCGGCTGACCCTGCCGATGATGTCCAAGGTGATTGCCATCGCCGTCCTGATCCGCGGCATCGATCTGTTCCGGGTGTTCGACTACGTCTTCGTGATGACCTCGGGCGGGCCGGGCACCGCCACTTACACGCTCAGCCTCTATGCCTGGCAGCAGACCTTCTCCTTTATCAAATGGGGATACGGCGCGACGCTCAGCCTGGTCACGCTCGCGATCATCCTGGTTCTCGCCAATCTGTTCATCAAGCTCGCGAAGGTGAAGTGGTGATGCAGACCGCGTTTTTCCCACGGATGCTCCGCATTCTTTTCGCCTGGGTCGTGGTGGGGCTGTTCTTCTTCCCCATCTACTACTGGACGAGCGTGGCGTTCCGCGACGGCCGCGACATCTTCTCGCGCCCGCCGATCGTCTTCGACTTCGCTCCGACGCTCGACAATTTCCAGAAGGTCTTCGGCATCACTTTCGGCGATGGCGGTCGCCTGACCGTGACGCCGGGCGGCGGCAATTTCTTCATGGGCCCGCGGCTGTGGGATTCAATCGTCATTGCCACCGGTTCAACGCTGCTGGCGCTGGTCATCGCGACACTCGCGGCCTATGCGCTGTCGCGCATCCAGTTCCGCGGCCGTCATGCCTTCGTCGGCTGGGTGCTGTCGACGCGCATGATGCCGCCGGTCGCCGTCGCGATCCCGATGTTCTTCATGTACAAAACGCTCGGCCTGCTGGACACCTATCTCGGCATGATCCTCATCCACGCGCTGATGAACCTGCCACTAGCCGTGCTCTTGATGAAGAGCTTCTTCGACGACATCCCGGCCGAGATCGACGAAAGCGCCATCATCGACGGGGCAAGCCGCTGGCTGATATTCCGCCGCGTGGTCCTGCCGATGGCGCGCGGCGGCATCGCCGCGACGGCGGTTCTCTGCTTCATTTTTTCCTGGACGGAATTCCTGTTCGCGCTGACGCTGACCCAGACCGACATCAAGACGGTCCCGGTGGTCTCGACGACCTTCGTCACCTCGGTCGGAACCGCCTGGGGCAACATGGCGGCGCTCGGCGCGGCCGCGATCGTTCCCGCCTTCATCTTCGTGCTGGCGGTGCAGAAGCATCTGGTGCGCGGCCTGACGATGGGCTCGCTCAAGCAGTAATCCGCGTCCGCCTCCGAGGAGGGAGGCGGTGCGGCGCATACCCGCGAAGACAGGCGGGCCCCAACTGTCGCTAACGGAGGAGAACGAGACCATGAAAGACTGGCAGCGCAAGAATTATCTGGCGTCGGTGACCGACCGCTACGTCAATGGCCGGATGGACCGGCGCAGCATCCTTCGCTCGGCCGGCAAGCTCGGCCTTTCGGTCGGCGCGCTCGGCATGGGCTTCGGCATGGGCAACGGCCGGCCGTTCCTCAACCTCGCCCCGTCGGCCTTCGCGCAGGATTCGCTAGAGCCCTCGGCGGAAATGATGAAATGGCTGGCCGATGTCGGCAAGCCCTTCGCCGGGACGACACTTCGCCTCGCAACGGAGTCGACGCCGCCTTCCAACGCCATCGCCAACAGCCTGAAGGGCTATTTCGAGGAGGCGACCGGTATCAAGGTGGAGATCGAGGTGCTGCCGCTGGAGCAGGTGCTGCAGAAGCTGACCCTCGACGTCGCCTCGGGCCTCGGCACCTACGACCTCTATTACATCGATCAGAGCTGGGCGGCGAGCTTCAGCCAGGATGTCTTCGATCCGCGCGAGCAATATGAGGAAAAGCCGGACCTCGCCTATCCCGACTATAATATGGATGATTTCCTGCCAGCGCTGGTCGACGGCATCGCCAAATACGAAGATCGCTGGGTGGGCGTTCCCTACGATATCCCGATCTTCATCATGCAGTATCGCAAGGACATCTATGACGAGCTCGGCCTGAAGGCGCCGGAAACTATGGACGAGCTTCTCACCAACTCCAAGGCGATCACCGACGCCAAGGGGCCGGAGATGTACGGCACCTCCGGGCAGATGAAATCCGGTCACTACAGCCTGGAATGCGACTGGACGGCTTGGCTGTGGGGCCATGGCGGCCAGATTTTCGATGCCGACAACAACTTCGCCGGCAACAACGAGGCCGGCCTCGCGGCGATGGAGTACTGGGACAAGCTGAAGGCGACGATGCCGCCGGGCGTCGATGGCTGGACGTGGGACGGCCAGGGCCAGTCGGTCAGCCAGGGTGTGGCGGCGTCGATGCTCTCCTGGGGCGAGTTCTTCCCGTTCTTCGACGATCCGAAATCGGGCAAGATTTCCGGCCTGATGGAAGCCGCGATCCCGCCAGCGGCGACGAGCCTGATAACGCCGGACAAAACCGGTTTCGGCGAGATTCCGGGTGTGGGTCACCAGGGCGGTTCGAGTCTCGCGGTGTCGAAATACTCCAAGAGCCCGGACGCCGCATGGGTGTTCATGCAGTGGGCGACATCGGCCGACACCCAGGCGCTGATCACCGTCCTCGGCGGTGGTACGGGACCGACCCGCGCCAGCGTCTACGACGATCCACGGGTGCTCGCCAACGCCAAGGTCGGCGCCGGCACCACCCGGCATCTGCCGGTCGTCCGCGAGACCATCGCGAAATACATGGGCTCCGAGCCCGATCTGCCGGAATGGGCGGAAATCTCCAGCGACACGATCCCGGTCGGACTCGGCCGCTACTTCGCCGGCGAGTTCGATANGCTCCGAGCCCGATCTGCCGGAATGGGCGGAAATCTCCAGCGACACGATCCCGGTCGGACTCGGCCGCTACTTCGCCGGCGAGTTCGATAGTCCGAAGGCCGCGATGGACGAGATCGCCGCCAACGTTTCCTCGGTCCTCAAGGGCTGAGGCGGCAGAGGCCGTCCGCCGCGCCTCTCCCGCGCGGCGGACGGCCCATCTCCAGATAAGCAGAAACGGGACGAAGCTGCATGGCTGACAAACCCCTTATCGCCATCACAGGAGCCAGCTCCGGCATCGGCGAGGCAACGGCGCGGGTCTTTTCCGAGGCCGGCTACCCATTGCTGTTGATGGCGCGGCGCATGGACCGGATGGAGGCGCTCGGCCTGCCGAACGCCGTCCTGGCCAAGGTGGACGTGCGCGACCGTGACGCGATCAAGGCGGCGGTCGCCGAGGGCGAGGCGAAATTCGGGCCGGTGGACCTGATGTTCGCCAATGCCGGTGTCGCCCATCTCGCCGATATCGCCACCCAGCCGCCGGAGGAATGGGACGCGATGATCGATATTAACACCAAGGGCATGATGAACACCGTCCATGCCGTGATGAACGGCATGATGCAGCGTCAGCGGGGCACCCTGGTGATGATGAGCTCGATCGCCGGGCGCAAGATCTACCCCGACCATACCGTCTATTGCGGCACGAAGTTCTTCGTCCACGCCGTCGCGGAAAGCTTGCGCGAATACCTGTCGGGCTACAATGTCCGGGTGCAGGTGATCTCCCCCGGCGTCATCGAGACCGAGGTGTTGTCCGGCGTGCATGACCCGAACACGCTCGCCGCCTACCAGGCGAACAAGCTCGCGATCGGCGGCGGCATCGGGCCGGAGCATGTCGCCGACCTGATCCTGACGACCTACCGGATGCCGCAAAACGCGCTGGTGCAGGAAATCGTCCTGACGCCGACGCGCCAGCGCCACTGACCCGCCGCCACCGCGTTCGTAGCCACCGAGGAAGATCGTCCCATGTCCAGCGTCGAATACAAGAACATCGGGAAATCTTACGGCTCGGTCGAGGTGATGAGGGACATCTCGTTCCGCATCGAGGATCACCAATTCGTCGTGCTCCTGGGGCCGTCGGGTTGCGGGAAGACGACGCTCTTGCGCATGACGGCCGGCCTCGAGGCCATCTCCGCCGGCGACCTCGAAATCGACGGCCGGCGCGTCAACGACGTGCACCCGCGCGACCGCGATATCGCCATGGTCTTCCAGAACTACGCGCTCTATCCGACCATGCGGGTCTACGACAACATCGCCTTCAGTCTGGAGGTCGCCAGGAAGCCGAAGGCGGAGGTCAGAAAAAAGGTCGAGTGGGCGGCTGAGGTCCTCAATCTGACGGACTATCTCCACCGTTATCCCAAGGAACTGTCCGGTGGCCAACGCCAGCGTGTCGCCATGGGGCGGGCGATGGTGCGGGACGCGGGCGTGTTCCTGTTCGACGAGCCGCTCTCCAATCTCGACGCCAAACTGCGCGCCCACATGCGACTGGAAATCCGCCAACTCCACGACCGGCTGAAGGCGACGACGGTCTATGTCACCCACGATCAGATCGAGGCAATGAGCATGGCCGACATCATCGTTCTGATGCAGGGCGGTCGGATCGTCCAGATGGGCACGCCGGACCAGATCTACGAGAAGCCGAACTCGATCTATGTCGCCGACTTCATCGGTTCACCCTCGATGAACTTCATCGACGGGGAGATCGCCGCCAGCGCCGACGGCTCGGTCTTTCAGGCTCCGGGCGTCCACGTCCCGCTGCCGGCGTACGCCACGGCCCGACACGGCCAGAAGGTGCTTCTCGGCGTGCGCCCGAACGATCTGGCGGTTTCCGAGGACGGCCCGATCCGCGGCAAGGTGATCCTTTCGGAAACCACCGGCGCCGACGTGCAGCTGCATGTCGAGGTCGACGGGAGGGACACGATCGTCGTCGTGCCCCGCGCCGAACGCCGCCAGTCCGGCACGCATGTGGGGCTGACGGTTGCGGAAAGCGCCATCCACCTGTTCGACAAGGCGACGGAAAAGCGGGTCGTCTGATTGCGCGACCGTAGAGGCGGCTCCGGTTTCCCCCACGTGCCGGCGCCGAGGTTGCGTTTCCGGTTGACCCGGGGCCGCTTGCCGCCTCTGCCTCACCAGCGAAGACAGGCAAGATGATGTTCGACGGTGAGGCCCTTTTCCGCGACTCGTGAGGCGATCACGCCTTCGTCCGTCTCCGCCAGAATACCCGTGCGCACGAGCGCCTTCGCCGCGCCGAAGGCAGCGGCGCCGGCCATGTCGTGGTCAATGCTGTCCCCGATGCAAAGGATGCGCGGCCTCTGGACGGTGGCGATAAGCGCGTGGGCCGCCGCGTAGATCTCGCTATAGGGCTTGCCGACGAAGGTGACGACGCCGCCGAGCGCCGCGTAACGGTCGGCGATCGCCCCGGCAGCCGGCACGAGACCTTGCGGCGTCAGCATCTGCCGGTCGGGATTGGTGCAGATGCAGGGAACGCCCCGGCTTGCGGCGGGCCGCATGGCCTCTTCGTATTCGGTCATCGCGATGTGGTCGGCCTGGCTGCCGGCGATCACCACGAGATCCGCCGCGTCCGCCGCCTCGACGGATATGCAGCCGAGCCGGTCCGACAGATTGGTGTCGCCGGGGCTCGACAGGGTCAGGCAGCGGATCCGCCGGTCTTGCGGCAGCCGGATCGCGCCATCCTCGCACAGCCGGATGGCAACATCGCCGGAGGTGACGCAGGCGAGATAGCTGGACCGCGCAATGCCGAGGCGAGCCAGACGGGCCTCGTTGAAGGCCGCCGGCCGGCCGGAATTGGTGACGAAAAGCACAGGCTTGCCGAGGCCGGCAAGCGCGTCCACCGCCGCGGCCGCGCCGGGATAGGCGTGGGTGCCGTCGTGGACGACGCCGAATTGGTCGAGGAAGAACGCATCGTACCGGCCGGCGATATCGCGAAGTCTGTCGAACCGCATGACGTCGCCGGTCATGGGACCGCGCTCGGGCTAAGGGTCAGCCGCGCCGCGATCGGCATTCCGACGGCTTCGATCCAATCGGGCCATGCCTGGGCGGATGCGTCGTAGCCGGTCTTCCGCACGTTGTTGGCGTCGCCGGCACCGTCGAAGCCGGTGATGATCGCCGCATCCTGGCGGGGCTCGTTGTACCTGATCGCCGAGCCGACCGGCGCGCGCTCCGCGCCGAGCGCGCCGACGCGGACCCCGGATGTGCCGACATCGATGCCGATCGCGACGGAGCGCGCCGACTGGACGGCGGTCCCGTTCATGCGGCGTCCGGTGTGGGGGCGCCCGGTCGGTCGAGTGCCTGCCGGTATGTCTCGGCTTCCCAGTGGGTGAGATGATGGACATCGCGCTCGCTCAGCGGCTGCAGGGCGACGTCCGAGGAGATCCGGGCCGCCACGTCGGCGAGGCAGCCGACGAGGGCTTCGCCGCCGGCGGTCAGCCGCTCGTGGACCAGGACGCCAACGCCGCGCACCAGAAGCAGGCTCGGCGCCGGATGCGGCCCGGCCTCCCGCAACGCCAGGAATTCGCGGATCGCGCCGGCGTCGGGCGTGACGGTTCCGATCGTCTCGCCGAGGAAGATCACATGGTCGGGATAAAGCGGGCCGGCGAGGGCGACCCGTAGCGAATCCGGATCGCGCGCCAGATGATGGACGCTGTGATCGGATGGCAGGCGGTAGGGCGTGTCGGCGGCGAGGTTCGCAAGCGTCTCTGTATCCAACGATCCGGCCGTTAGGCGCGGCGGAATCGCCAGTGCGGCAACGACCGAATCGAGGCGTTCGGCAGCGTCCGCGACGCTGGTTCCGGCGACAATCAGCCCGTGATTGCCGAGGACCACGACGGCGATCCGGTCGGAAGCGATGCGCTTGATCTGCCGGGCCAGCGGAACGCCCGGTCGGCAGTAAGGGATGTATGCGAAGCGGCCGTCGAAGCCGGCGTCGGTCAGCCGCTCCGCAATCCGCGCCTCCGCGTCCTGGGTGACGGCATGGGCGATGGTGTTCACACAGTGGACATGCAGGACGACCGGCTGTGGCATCGCGGCGTGGACCGCCGTCTCGATCGATGGCCTGAGCTCGCTGGCGGACAGCTCCGAGGCGACGAAATCGGTGGCCTTCTCGGCGCGGGCATCGCCGGCGCGCAAGGCGTCGAGGAGCGGGGCGATTCGTACCGGCACGAAGATGTCGCGCGTTTCGGCATCGGCGAGCCACGTGCCGGATGCCTTCACCCACAGGATGCCGTCCCGCTTCAGGGAGGTGTTGCCGCCGGCGGCCTGGGTCAGCGTCCTGTCCCGCCCGATCGCGCGCGACAGGCGCCGCAAAGCGCCCAGCCCGTCGCCGATCGCGGTCCCAGGCTGTTGGTTCGTTCGGTCAATCAACGCTTTTTCCGATCCTTTCGTCCGCATATCGCGGCTCGGCCTGGTCTCGATCCGGTGCCTCGGCGGTACGCCGCGTCCGCGCGGCCAGGAAGTCGCGCACGGCCTGGCGTTCGCTGTCGGCCAGAGCGAGGCCGTGCTTGGTCCGCCGATCGAGGATATCCTCGGCCGTCTTCGCCCATTCGGTCTCGATCAGATAGTCGATCTCGCGTTCGTGGAGGGTTCCGCCGAAGTGCCGGCCCAGATCCGCCAGGCTCCTTGCGGAACCCAGCAAGACCTTTGCCCGCGTTCCATAGAGCCGGGCATAGTGGTGGGCGAGGGGGCGGGGAAGCCACGGGTGGCCGGCTCTGAGGCCGGCCTCGAAACTTTCGAAATCCGCGTTCGCCATGTCGCCGCCCGGCAGCGGAATGTCGTGCGTCCAGGCGGCGCCCATCCCCGGGAAGAAAGGCTTCAGCCGGTCAAGCCCGCGTTCGGCGAGTTCGCGGTAGGTGGTGATCTTGCCGCCGAAGATGGAAAGCATCGGTGTCTTGCCGTCCGCCGCGTCAATGTCGAAGACATAGTCGCGCGTCACCGCCGAGGGGTTGTCCGCATCGTCTTCCAGCAGCGGGCGCACGCCGGAGAAGGAATGGAGGACGTCGGCGCGGGTCAACGGCGCCTTGACGTAGCGGTTCACCGCGTCGAGGAGGTAGGTGATCTCGCTTTCCTCGACCGCGACGTCGCCAGCATCTCCCTCATAGGCAAGATCGGTGGTGCCGATCAACGCCTTATCGCCCTGATAGGGATTGACGAAGATCACGCGCTTGTCGGTGTTCTGGAAGAGATAGGCCTGGCTGCCGTCCCAGAATTTCGGCGTCACGATGTGGCTGCCCTTGACCAGCCGCACCCGCCGCGTCGAGTTCGCCCCGATGACGTTCGCGAGCACCGTGTCGACCCAGGGACCGGCGGCGTTGACGAGGCCGCGCGCCGAGACGCGGTAGATCTCGCCGTCTTCGCCACGGAGCGTCGCCCGCCAGACGTCGCCGTCGCGCGTCGCCGAAACCGCGGTGGTGCGGGTGAGGATCGTCGCGCCGCGCTCCCCGGCGTCGAGAGCGTTGAGGACGACCAGCCGCGCGTCGTCCACCCAGCAGTCGGAATATTCGAAGCCCCTGGCGTAGCGGTCCTGGATCGGCGCGCCTTCCGTCTCGGTCCGAAGATCGATGCTTCGGGTTGCCGGCAGCTTTCTGCGGCCACCGAGATGGTCGTAGAGGAAAAGGCCAAGGCGGATCAGCCAGGCGGGGCGCTGCTCGGGCGAATGCGGCAGGACGAAGCGCATCGGCCAGATGATGTGCGGAGCGGCGCGCAGCAGCACCTCGCGCTCCCTAAGCGCCTCGCGGACCAGGCGAAATTCGTAATATTCGAGGTAGCGCAGGCCGCCATGGACCAGCTTTCCCGAACGCGAACTGGTGCCCTCGGCCAGGTCACCCTTCTCGCACAGTACAACGGAAAGCCCCCGGCCCACGGCATCGCGGGCGATACCGGTGCCGTTGACGCCACCGCCGATGACCAGAATGTCTACGGTGCCAAGGTCTCGCAACATGCCGATCTCAGGCCGTCCTGCTGCGGTCGTCGGACAAGACCATGGTGGTGTCTCCTGTTGCTGCCAATGCTTCCCGCGCGATCGGCGGGTCAGCAGGGGTTGACGGGCGGTTCGCCGGCCAGATACCGGCGCACCTCCTCGGCCGCCTGGTCGGCGGCGAACTTGACGGTCTTGAGCGATGCGCCCGCGATGTGTGGCGTCAGCGTGACATTTGGAAGCTTCAGGAGCGGCCAATCTTCCGGAACCGGCTCAACGGCGAAGGTTTCCAGCATCGCGCCGCGCAAATGGCCGCGACCGAGCGCTTGGGCCAGGGCGTCGTAATCGACCAGCGGCCCGCGGGCGGTGTTGACGAAGGTGGCGTCCTTTTTCATCCGGGCGAGGGCCGCGGCGTCGATGAAGCCGGTGGTCTCCTCGGTGACCCGGGCGTGCAGGGTGACGACGTCCGACTCGTCGAGCAGCCGCTCCAGCCCGACCAGTTCGACGCCGTCCCGCGCGTCCTGGGGGGACAGCTGCACATAGGGATCGGTGACGAGGATTCGGCAGCCGAAGGCCTTCAGGAGCTTGACGACCCGCGTGCCGATCGCCCCGTAGCCGACCACGCCGACCGTCATCTCCGATAGTTCCCGTCCCGTGGTGTCGGCGCGATAGAGATCGCCGCGCCAGTCGCCGCCGCGCAGCGCGTCGTGCCCGCGGGAGATGTTGCGGGTCTCGGCCAGGATCGCGCCGAGGGTGAACTCGGCGACCGCACTGGCGTTGCGGCCTGGCGTGTTGACCACGGTGACGCCCCGTTCGCGTGCCGCCGCCATGTCGATATTGACCGGTCCGCCACGCGAGACTGCGACAAATTTCAGGTGGGGCAGTCGCGCGAACATGTCGCGAGAGAGGGGGGCGAGGTGGGTGACGAGCAGCTCGGCCTCGCCGATCATCGCCAGCGTCGCTTCGGCGCCGCCCTGGTATTCCTTGAGGCCGTCCATCCCCTGGACGGCATAGCCATGCTCCATCGGCTCGTCCGGCCAAGGCAGCCGATGCAGCACCATCTCCGGGACCGCCTTGTTGGCCGCCGTGATGGCCTCGGCGAAGACTTCGGGCAACATGAAATTGTCGCCGATGATCGCGATGCGCGTCGCCATTATGCCGCCTTCCTCGCCCGGTCAGCCCGATCGCGGATCGCCGCGAGTCGTGTCCAGATTGGCGGGAGTTGTTCTCGAATCTCGCGGTAGAGGCCGAACGCCGAATCATAGAGCGGCCTCAACGCGGCGTCAGGCAGCGTTGGCTCCGAGAACCGGCCTCGGGTCCACACGGCGGTGCATTCCTCGATCGAGGCAAAGAAGCCGCGATTGACGGCGGCGATCATCGCCGCGCCGGCCGCGCCCGCTTCCTCGCGCTGGACCGTCCTCACCGGGCACCCAAGGGCGCTGGCCAGAAACAGACGCATGGCGCGGGAGCGGGCGGCGCCGCCGGTGAGCTTGATCTCGTGCGGCACGCCGCCGGTCCCCTCGAAGCAGTCGCGCGCGGCGAAGGCGAGACCTTCGAAGACCGCGCGCATCAGGTCGTCGAAGCTGGCCCCGTAGTGCAGGCCGGTAAATTGCGCGCGGGCCAGCGGTTCCATGAACGGTCCGCGTTCGCCGGCTTCCGAAATGTACGGATGATAGATGGCCGAGACCGGCTCGGCCGCCAGGACGCGGTCGTCGAGATGCGCCATAAGCTGGCCGCGATCGCGTTCGACCCCCTCGCTCTGGAGAAATTTCCACGCGAGTCCGACGATCCAGTCGATGTTCAGCGTCGCCGCCATGTTCGACTGAAACTGGACGAGGCCCTGCTCGGCGGGGAGCGGCATGACGTAGCCGCTGCGCATGTCGTTGAGGACGATCTCTTCGGCGCTTCGGACGTGGCGCATGTGGACGCCGGTCGAGCCGAGAATCGAGCAGCCGGTGCCAGGCGTCTCGCCGACGAGGCCGCTGCCGACGCCGGTCGCGACGATGTCGACATAGCCGAGGACGATCGGGACGCCGCGAGGAAGCCCGGTCGCGTCCGCGACGGCGCGGAGCAGCGGATGCGACGTCGTGCGGCCGTCGACGATCGGGGGCAGCAGCCGCGCCTCTCCATCGAGGCCCAAGTTTCCGATCACCGCGTCGCTGTAGCGGCGGGTACGGAAATCACCGAAGGTGAACGACGCCTCGGACGGGTCGGTGGCCCGCTCGCCGGTCATATTGAAATAGAGCCAGTCCTTGCAATGGAACGCGGTCGTCGCGCGCGCCAGTCTCTCCGGATGCCGCCGCTTCATGACCAGCAGCTGGACGCTCTGCTGGCAGGTGTTGATGCCGGTCCCCGTGCGTTCGTAATGCTCCCGGTGTCGTTCGCTTGCCGCGAATTCTCGGGCGATCTTGCCGCCGCGGCCGTCGAGCCAGAGCCAAGCGGGGCCGACGGGCAGTCCGTTCGCGTCGATCAGCCATGTGCCGTCGCCTTGGCCGGTGATCGCGACCGCGGCGATCGCCGTCGCCCGTTCGCCGAGCTGAGCCGTCAGATCCTTCAGCGTCGCCACGGCGTCGGCCCAGGTTGCGGCCATGTCCTGTTCGACGCTGCCACCTTCCCCCGAAGAATACGTGTTCTTGCGCGAGGCGACCGCGATCTGCTCGCCGTCGGTGGTGAAGGCGACGGATTTGAGCACCGAAGTGCCGGCGTCGATGCCGATCAGGATGGATTCCACCGTCATCCCTCTACCTGCCTCCCGGAAAGGCGGTGACCGTGCGCCAAGGCTTCGCCGCTCGCCGCGAAGACGTGCAGCTTCTCGGCCGGCACGTCGACCGAGAGCGCATCGCCGACCTTTCCGGGGCACCGACCGTCGAGGGTCGCGACGATAACGCCGCCGGCAAACTCCGCCTCCAGATGGGTCTGGTCGCCGATCCACTGGTTCGAGACGACCCTGGCCTGGCTCTCGCCACCGCCGACATGGACGTCATGGGGACGGATGCCGATGACGATCTCCGACAGCGACTGGATCGCAGCGCGCACCGGGGCGGTGACCGCATCGGCCGAATAGCCGAGCACTTCGCCATCTTCCCCGCCGTCGCCGGTCTTGCGGAAGGAAACGCGACCGTCGGCAAAGACGGGCCGCACGCGGTAGACGTTCATCGGCGGCTCGCCGATGAAGGTGCCGACATAAAGGTTGGCGGGCCTCTCCTTCAGCTCTTTCGGCGAGGCGAATTGTTGCAACTCGCCGCCTTCCATCACGGCGATCCGGTCGGCCAGCGCATTCGCCTCGGTCTGGTCGTGGGTGACGAGAACGGCGGTCATGTCGTGTTCGCGCAGATACCGTTTCAGCCGTCCGCGCAGGACGGTGCGCAGCTGCGACTCGAGCTGGCCCATCGGCTCGTCGAGGAGATAGACGTCGGCCTTGCGCACCAGCGCCCGGCCGAGGCTCGCCCGCTGCTGCTGCCCCGCCGACACGGTCGAAGGATAGCGGTCGAGGTGGACCCCGAGTTCGAGCATCCGGGCGATATCGTCGACCCGGCGCTTGCTTTCCGCCGCGTCGAGCCGCTCCGATTTCAGAGCGAAGGCGATGTTCTCGCGCAGCGTCAGCGGCGGGTAGAGTGAATAGCCCTCGAAGGCCATGGCAACGTTGCGGTCCGAGGGCCGCAATTTGTGGATCGGTCTGCCGTCGATCAGGATTTCGCCCGTCGTCACCTCCTCGAAACCGGCGATCATGCGCAATGTCGAGGTCTTGCCGCAGCCGGACGAGCCAAGCAGCGCGACGATCTCGCCAGGCTTGATTTCGATGTCGAAGTCGCGGACGGCGTAGATCGGGTTCTTGGCCTTCGCGGCGTAGATCTTGTTGACGCCGCGCAGCGATACCGAAGCGCTCATGCCGCCTCCCTTTGGGCCTGAGGCAAGATGCGCCGACCGCTGGCGCGGTCAAACAGAAGGATCGAGGACGGCGCGATCCGGACCGGGACGCGCGCGCCCTCCGTCGCGGCAATCTCACCGGCGTCCTGCGAGGCGTACAGTTCCTGACCGTCATCGGTGACCAGGAGGCGCACCAGCCGGTCGTTGAGCGGCAGCAGCGCCGCCACCCGCGTCGCGATGCCGTCAGCACCGCCGGAGCCGACGAAATCGATGTTCTCCGGCCGAACGCCAAGCATGACGTCGCTTCCCACGACCGACTGGTATTCGCGGCCGATCGGCAGACGGTTGCCGCCGAACACGGCCACCGGCCCCGAGGCGCCGGCTTCGACCCGGCATTCGAAGATGTTGATGCCCGGATCGCCGAACAGCCTTGCCACCTCGACGGTCGCCGGCCGGTCGTAGATGTCCTCCGGCGTTCCAACCTGGATGAACTTGCCGCCGATGAGGACGGCGATCCGATCCCCGAGCGCCATCGCCTCGCGATAATCCTGGGTGACATAGAGCGTGGTCGAGCCGAATTTTTCCAGAAGACGCGGCAGCTCGAGGCGCATCTCGAAGCGCAGCTTGGCGTCGACATTGCGCAGCGGGTCGTCGAGCAGCAGCAGTTGGGGCGCGGCGACGAGGGCGCGGGCGAGGGCGGTGCGCTGCTTCTGCCCGTTGGACAGCGCGCGAGGCGCATGATCGAGGACGTGGTCGATTTTCAAAAGGCGGGCGATGCGCCCGACGCCCTCGGCGACCTTTTCGCTGGTCGAGCGGCGCGCGCGCAGGGGGCTGGCGATGTTCTCGAAGGCGGTCATGTGCGGAAAAAGCGCGAAATTCTGGAACGCCATGCCCACCGCCCGACGTTCGGGGGCGACGCCGATCATGTCCTCGCCATCGATGAGGAGTTCGCCTTCTTCGGGCTCCGTCATCCCCGCGATCAGCCTCAGAAGAACGGTCTTGCCGGCACCGGACGGGCCGAAGATCGCCACCGTCTCGCCGTCCGCCACGCTGAGCGAAATGTCGTCGAGGACGGTTTCCTTGCCGTAGCGCTTGGTGACGTGGTCGAGGGTCAGCGTGGCCATGAGATCACCCTTTCACCGCGCCGAGCGACAGGCCCTCGACGAGATAGCGCTGGGCGAACAGGGCAAGAGCCAGGGTCGGCGTGATCGACAGGACGATCGCCGCCGCAATCTGGCCGTACTGGATGCCGGAGGCGGTGACGAAGGCGAGCGCGCCGACGGTCACCGGTTGCTTGTCGGCCGAGGCCAGCACCAGCGCGAAGACAAAGTTGTTCCACGCGAAAATGAAGGAGAGCAGGGCGGCGGCCGCGATGCCCGGCATAGCCAAGGGGATCGAGATTTTCATGAACGTCTTCGCCCAGGAATGGCCGGCGATGCGGTAGGCGCCCTCGATGTCCGGGCTGATATCCTCGAAATAGCCGCGCACGATCCACAGGATCAGCGGCAGGGTGATCAGCTGGTAGACCCAGATCAGGCCGATATAGGTGTTGGCGAGGCCGATCGCCTGGAAATAAAGGGTCAGCGGCAAGAGAACGAGCAGCGGTGGAGCGAATTTGAAGGACAACAGCGTGAAGGCGATGTCCTCGGAAAAGCGGAATTTGTAGCGGGCGAAGGCATAGGCTGCGGGAACGCCAAGGACCAGTGACAGGGCGACCGAGGACACCGACAGAATGACCGAGTTCCAAAGGTTGCTCATGAAGGCGATGTCGAGGGAACCAGCCGCGGTCCGCAGCTTACCGGTGATCAGCGCCGTGTAATTGACCAGCGTCGGCTCGAAGAACGGGCTCGGCGGAATGCGCAGCACCTGCTCGTTGGTCTGGAATGACATCAGGATGATCCAGACGATCGGGAACATGAAGAAGATCAGGACGAGGCTGATCAGGACGATCCTGACCGTGCGCTCGAGGGGGCTGACGTGATCCATGGCGGGTGACCTCAGACGTTGCCGTGCGCGCGTTCGCGCAGACGGAGCCAGTTCTTCACGAAGACGTTCGACAGGGCGAAGGTGATCGCCCAGAGCACCATCAGGAGGGCCGCCGAGCGGCCGACATTGGTGAACTGGAAGAACTGCAGATAGGATTCGACTTGGAAGACGGTCAGCGTATTGCCGGGGCCGCCCTGCGTCATCGCGTAGATGATGTCGAATTGCTGGATCGACTCAAGCATGCGGAACAACGACGCGGTCAGGATGTAGGGCATCAGCATCGGCATGGTGATGCGGAAGAAGACGAAACTCTTCGGTACCCCGTCGAGAGCGGCCGCCTCGAAGGGCTGCTTGGGCAGCGAACGAAGCCCGGCCAGGAGCAGCACCATGATGAAAGGCGTGTAGACCCAGACGTCGACCAGGACCACGGTGAACAGCGCCGATGACGGGCTGGACGCCCAGCGGAAATCAGTGAAGCCGACGAGGCTGACGAGATAGTTCAGGACCCCGAAATTCGGGTTGGTCATCAGCTTCCACATCAGTGCCGCAAGCGCCGGCGCGACCATCAGCGGCAACAGAAGCAGCATCGAAACGAGGTTGTTGAAGCGAGTCGGGCGTTGCAGCAGCAGCGCGATGCCGAGGCCCAGCAGCAGTTCGACCACGACGGTGAGCACGGTGTAGAGCAGCGAGACCTGGACGGTGCCCCAGAAGCGGCTGTCCGTGAGGAATTGCAAATAATTGTCGAACCATATGAAGCCCTGCAGCTGCGGCAGGCTCAGCCGGTAACGCAGCAGCGAGTAATAGACCGCCGTGACGAAGGGAATCAGAATCCAGACTGTCACCAGCAGGGCCGGCAGACTGAGCAGATAGGGAAGCCAGTTGGTCCGCCGCCTGCGTCTGGCTGCGACGCCCGCGCGTTCAGCTGCTGCTGGCTCTGCTGCCGACATTCCACGCCTCCCCGTCGGCCGGCGGAAGCTCCACCGGACAAGATCTCAGTTCGCTTTCGAAGAATTGGCCGCGCCGCCGTCAGAAACGGTGCGGCCAAGGATGCCTATTGCAGGCCGGCTTGCTGGAGCTGCTCGTCGATGCTGGCGGCGAGCTGGTCCAGGCCTTCGTCGACCGGCACCTCATTGGCGACCATGCGTTGCAGCATCGCCGCCCAGGCGGTGGTCACGTCGAAGAACAGCGGCTGCGGGGTGAAGTAGATCTTGGCGCCGGGCGACGACACCTCGAACTGCTCGACATAGCCGGGATATTTCGACTCGATGCGCTCGAGGAACTCCTGGTCCTTCCAAACGCTGGTGCGAACCGGGTTGACGAAGTCCATCTTGCGGGCGCCGAAGAGATCGTGCTCCTTCGAGGAAGCCCACTGCATGAAGTACCAGGTGGCGTCCTTGTTGTTGGAGAAGTTGGACATGGCCAGCGACCAGATCCACACGTTCGGCGTCGGCGCGTCTGCCGACGGGTTGGGCGCGATCGCGGCATAGGCGATGTTGCCGGCTTCCTTGTTGTCGCCGCCATTCATGAAATAGCCGAGGATGTCGGCGTCGTAGATCATCGCCGAGGCGCCGGCGCCGAGATCGGTGCCGACCTGGTACCAGGTGTAGGTCGACCAGTTCTTCGGGCCGTAATCCTGGATCATCTTGACCCAGTCGCGATGGTAGGCCTTCGACCCGTCAGTGTTCATGGCCGCGTTGAGAACGCCGCCATTGTTCATCAGGTCCTTCTCGCCGAAATTGCTGTAGCCGGAGAGGAAACCGGGATGGATGGTCGCCCAGGAACGCGAGCCGCGCACCCCGATCGGATAGATGTTGGAATCGACGCTCTTGAGCTTTTCGCAGGCGGCGAGCAACGCCGGCATGTCCTTCGGCGGCTCGACACCGGCCTTTTCGAACATCGTCTTGTTGTAAGATATGTTGTTCTGCTCGAAGCCCCAGGGGATGCACCACTGCTTGGCGTCGCCCGTGCCGAGTTCGGAGCCCGGCGTGCCGTCCCAGGCGGTCGAGGCCCGGAGGCCGGGAAGGAAATCCTCCCAATCCCACGACGCCGCGGTCTTCGCCGGGTCGTTGATGTATTCGTTGAGATCGGTGATCCAACCGGCCGGACCATAGGTCCAGGTCATGTAGGCGCCGGTCATCAGCGCGTCGTATTCGGACGACCCCGACGAAAGGGCGGCGGTGACCTTGTCGAAATAGACGTCCTCGGGGAAGACGTCGTAGGTCACTTCCATGCCGGTTAGCTCTTTGAATGCCTCGATATCGGCAATCATCGCATCGGCATAGGGATGCTTGTTCAGTAGCAATTTGAGCGATGTGCCCTTGTGCTTCATCCAGTCGAAGTCTGAGGCCTGCGCAAACGCGCGGGTCGCGGCCGAGGCCATCAGGCTCGACGCGGTAATGGTCCCGATGCCGAGATAGCCCATCCGCTTCAGGAACTCCCGCCGGCCCAGTCGGCCGCGGACGAATGAATCGACCAGATCCTTTTCCTTGTCATACATGGCTGCTTCTCCTCCTCTTTGGCCGTGTCGTTAGGGGCATGCCGGCCTCATGCTGTTTAGTCCCCCGCGCTCGCCTTCACATCCAAGTGGATCCTCCGATTTCGTCGGAGCGAGGCCGTTGCGGATGCCGCCGCCAAGTCAGGCGAGTTTCGCTCACCGCGTCTCCTGGCGTCTGTTCGGAACCATGACGCTGGCGTCGCGCGGGTAGTCGAGATCAAAAGCGGCACCCGGCTGCCGAGAGCCGCAGCGTCGATCTTCAGTTGGCGACGGCGTCCAAGTCGTACGGCGCACAACAGTCGGTCTCGAAGCATGAATGTCGCCCTGGAGACCATGCTTCGCTCCCATTACCGCTGTCCGGTTGGCGCGGGTTCTTTTCAGCGTCAGTAAAATTTTTCACCTTCTGAAGTTTTTGTCAAGCGACCTTGCCGCCGGGGTGAATTGAGAAGCGATCGCACCGCCCAGTTTGCGATCTATGACTTCGTCGAGGCCCGCACTCATGATGGACGGAAGTTCAGGATGCTCAACATCATCGACGAGCCTACCCGGGAATGCCTGGCGATCCGGATCGACCGCAAGCTGAACTCGACCAACGTCATCGATGCCTTGACCGACCTGTTCATCCTGCGCGGCGTGCCCAGTCACATACGATCGGACAACGGGCCGGAATTTATTGCCAAGGCAGTGCGCGAATGGATCGTTGCCGCCGGCGCCAGAACCGCGTTCATCGAGCCCGGCAGCGCGTGGGAGAACGGTTATTGCGACAGCTTCAACGCCCGAATCCGGGAGGAGCACTTGAACGGCGAGATCTTCTACCCGCTGGTCGAAGCCAAGGTCGTGATCGAAAGCTGGCCCGCCATTACAACACGGAACGCCCGCACTCGTCGTTGGGCTATCGGCCACCGGCACCCAAGGTCGTGCAATGGCCCGCTTCGCCATCCGGACCGGCTTCACCGGCCACGCCAGCCTTGGCGCCAAGGCCTGTCATGCACTAAGATTTGCCCCAGACCACTCGGTGGGGGCCGACCATTCCGGGGCACCCAGCTAGCTTTCAGTTAAGGCGGAACGGCAAGCGTCGATCAGGAGGATCACGCGACCGTGCTCTGCGATAGCCGCAATCGCATCATGGAAGTCGGTGAGGGGCAGCGCGGTGATCGGGGCGCTGACCATTGCAAACTGTAGCGCCGGTCGATCACTCAAAGAAGCTGACGTTCCTTCCAGACAAAATTGCTCCGAGACTTGACCGACCGCCTGAAGTCGGCCCATCAGTCGCGGCGAATGCAGATAGTGCCACAGCCCAATGCCGCACCGTGTTCTGCGCAATAGGAGCTGCGAGATGGCGCGAAAAATTCGGGACGCGAGTTGGCTTGAGAACGAGGCAACCGATGCCGAGCCTCCGGAACCGTGCTGGCTATGCGGCCGATTGCTGGGTGAGACCGTGGACCGCTTCCACCCGATCCCCAAAAGCCGGGGTGGCCGTGACACCGTTCTTGTCCATCCCATCTGCCGGGAGACCATCGACGCCAATTTCACGGCGAGCGAACTGGTCCGCCACGCAGAAAGCGGGACGCCCCTCACGGATAACCAGACGGTCGCACGCTTCGTAAAATGGGTCGCCAAGAAGCCTGCCGACTTTCACTCTGCGACCAAGTAGGGTCGTCAGCCGAACGTCGGCTTCGCCACCTCTTCTACCGGAGATAGGACCGTCCGATTCTGGCCCTGCTACGCCGTAAGTGCCCCTATCATTCCTCTTCTACCAGCGATGACCCGCACGCACCGTCCGGCAAGTGCGCCGCACGGCGTCAAGGCCTCGGTCTACATGGAGCCGTCGATCTTCTGTGAGACTTCGGCGAAGAGATTGCTGATCGTTGCGCGGGTAAAGACCTTTCCCCACCAAGACCGAGGCTGAAGTGAACCACCCCGGGTTTCCCGGAGACTGTTTGGTGTTAATCCAACGCCGCGATTGGCATGGCCTCAAGCTGGGCGTAGTAGGCGTCTTCTGCCTCGGCAGGCGGAACGTTGCCGATCGGCTCGAGAAGGCGCCAGTTGTTGAACCAGTCGACCCATTCGAGGGTGGCGAACTCGACGGTTTCGGCGAGACGTTCGGTTTAGCGAATGCTGACGTATTGGGCGGATTCAATCGGTCAACGCAACATGGATCGTGTCACCTTTGAGCAGCCATGGGTCAAGGACATCGGCCAGGGTCTTCCAACCGAGCGTATTTCGTGGGCCTTGCATTGAAGGTGGCAGCTACGGTAGCGATCGCCTCGGTACTATGCGCGCTGAGGTCAGTCCCCTTCGGGAAGTACTGGCGCAGCAGCCCGTTCGTATTCTCGTTGGTACCGCGCTTCGAGGGGCTATGAGGACAGCAGAAGTAGACCTCGATGCAACGGCGTCGATCCTCCAAGCCGCGGATCGTCGGAATTTGCACCACACCCTGCAATACAATTTGCACCACATTGAACACGACCGGCTTCGTAGAGGTTTTCGTACCATGTCGCATTTTAGAGGATATTGTCCCTCGCTGTGATTTTTGATCGAGTTTCGAGTCTTCTCGACCGCACCAGCCTTCCTCATTGGAAATGTTGGCGTTTGGCATCTACGCCAAAGGCCGGTCGCATTTTCCCACCATTTGCATCAAATTTTGCACTACACGCTTTCAAGATGAAGGTCTGCAGACGAAGGCCTCGTTCCTTGAGTGGCGCGGGAAGCGTGGGATATTTCGCTCTGTCCGCGGGGCGAGCGTAGCGCGGTATTTCGTCGCCCGCCGGATTTCGATCCGGAGGCTGTCAACGCAAGAGCAGTTTCAGACCGACGCGGTGTTAAAAATCGGCCAGGCGGTTCAATCGGGCTTCTGCGATCCGTCCGGTGTCTCGACCTGGGCAAGTCCCAGATCGTCCAGGATGACATAGAGCGCGGGCAGTCCGATCAGCACCAGCACGGTAGAGACGACAAGCCCGAATACCACCGCGATCACCAGCGGGATGACGGCGGTGGCCTGGGTGCTGGTTTCCGCCAGCAATGGCAAAAGCCCGGCCGCGGTGGTAGTCGACGAGATCAAGATCGCCCGCAGGCGGGCGCGGCTCGCCTGTCCGGCAGCGGCTTCGATGCCCATTCCTTCGCTGCGATAACTCTTGATGAACTGCACCAGAAGGATGGAATTGTTGACGACGATTCCGGCCAGTGATGCAGCTCCCACCAGCGAGGGCATCGACAGATTGTAGCCCATGAGAACGTGGCCCCAGATCGCGCCCATGAACGCCAGGGGAATGGCCAGCATGACGATGACCGGTTCCAGATAACTGCGGAACTGGAACGACAGGATGAGGAAGATCCCGAGCAGACCGATCGCGAGGCCGCGCGCGATGGACGCGCCGGTTTCCGCCGTGCTGGCCGCCTGACCCTCGATCGCGACACCGATGTCCGGGTAACGGTCGGGGAGGGAGGCAAGCCAACCCGTCTGGAGATCGGCAACGATCGCACCCGCATTGGCGACGCGCTGGTCCAGTTGGGCACTGACGGTGACGGTCCGCTGGCCGTCGATACGATTGATCTTGGCCCAGTCGCGGGCGGCTTCGACCTCCGTCACCTGCGGTAGCGGCATGGGTGCGCCATTCGGTCCGATCACTACGGTGTCGGTCAGAAAATCGTATGTCGCGCGCTCGCCCCTGCTTTGGCGGACGACGATGTCGATGTCCAGATCACCGATCTGCACTGTTTCGACGATGTCTCCCAGGACATCGGTCCGCAATTGCTCAGCCACATCCGCGGCCGACAGCCCGGCGGCCGCCGCGCCCGGCGCCAGCGACAGTCGTCGTTGCGGCTTGCCGGGGCGCAGGTCGGTAATCACGTTGTAGACGCCCGCATAGGTGGCAAGCTCGCCCGCCAGCTCCGCCGCCGCGCGGTCGAGGCGGCTAAGGTCCGAGTTCTTCAGGCGGATTTCGATGGGAACGCCCGCGGGGCCGAACCCCGGTTCCTGGATCATCAGGCTCACCAGCCCGTCGATCGGACCGATCGCCTCGCGCCAGCGCGTCGTGAGATCGTCGAGCGACGTCGCGCGGATTTCGGCGGTCAGAAGGTCGGCCGAGACGGTCGCAACATGCGGTCCGCTCTCGCCGGCGCTGAGGTTGCGGTTGAAGTCGGCGCGGATCGAGCGCACCAGCGCGGCACCCTCGGGCTGATCCGGTGTCAGCGCTTCGTCGACGCTTAGCAGCGCCGCCGTCACCTGCTCGACCACGGCTTCGGTCCGGGCCAGCGGCGTGCCCTGCGGCATGAGAATGCGCGCCTCCAGCACGTCGCCATCGATGTCGGGCATCGCCTCCATGCGGATGTTGCCGCCGGCGATGAAACCGACCGAGCCCAGCAGCAGCGCCAGCATCGCCGCCAGCGTTATGTAGCGCGCGCGGATCGCCCGATCGGCCAGTGCGCCGACGCCGGATTGAAACCGCGCGAAACCTTTGTCGAAGGTCCTGCGCAGGCGCGATTCCGATTCAGGTCCCTTCCGCCCGCCCTTCAGATGGTGCGGCAGGATCCAGAACGCTTCGATGAGACTAGCCGCCAGCGCCGCCACAAGCACGATCGGAACCACCTCCAGAACGGCGCCGAGTTCGCCCGACAGGAACGACAACGGTACAAACACCGCCGCCGTCGTCAGGAATGACGACATCACGCCGGGTAGGACCTCCCGCGTCCCGTTCACCACGGCGGCAAGCGGGGCCTGTCCCTCGGCCGCGCAGCGCGCGACATTGTCGGTAATGACCACGGCGTCATCCATCACGATCCCGATCGCCATCAGGAACGCGACCAGGGTAATCATGTTGATCGACAGACCCAGCAGCGCCATCGCCACGAACGCTCCGGCGAACGCCACCGGCAGGCCCAGCACCCCCCAGAGCGCCATGCGCACGCGGAAGAACAGGCTCATCACCAGCGTCACCAGCACGAGCCCCATAATGCCATTCTCGACCAGCATCACCAGTCGATCGCGCACAATCGAGGTCATGTCGGTGGTGATGGTCAGCCGCACCGCCGCGCCCCGGCGGGCCTGTTCCAGCGCGACGAATTCCTGCAGGCGGTCCATCACGCTCAGCGCGTCGGTGCGGCCGCTCTTGTAGATATCCAGAACCAGCGCCCGTTCGCCGTTGAAGAGGATCTTTTCCTCGGCCTTCTCGAATCCGTCGGTCAACTCGGCGATTTCGCCAAGGCGCAACTCCGCCGCCGACTTTCCTGAAATCACGATCAGATCGGCCAGATCCGCGATCCGCCGCCGCTGATCCGTGAACCGCAACTGCACATCGGCTTGCGGCGTCTCCAGCGTCCCGAGCGGCATATCGACGTTCTGTCGCCCGATCACGCCGGCGATGTCGCGCACCGACAGGCCGTATTGGCGCAGCAGATCGGCCGAAACCTCGACCTGCCATTGCCGCTGCGACACGCCGCGGACCATCACATCGGCCACGTCCGGCAGAGCCAGCACCGCGTCTTCCAATTGCGCGGCGTAGCGTTCCAGATCGTCAAAGCTCATATCCCCGCTGACGGCGAGGGCGGCGACCTGATCGGTGCGGTGCATCTCCCGGATCACCGGGGCGTCGGCGAGGTCGGGGAAGTCGGTGATCGCCTCGACCTCGGTCTTGATGTCGTCCAGAAACTGGCTCGCCGTGCCGCCCGGCGTCATCTTCGCAAGCGCGTTCGCCAGATTGTCCTCGGCGCTGCATCGAAATTCCTCCATGTAATCGACGCGGCGCAGGCCTTCCTCCAGCCGCTGGCAGACCGACTCCTCGACATCGGCCGCCGTGGCGCCCCGATAGAGAACGGCGATGCTGACCTCGGTCGGCAGAAAGTCGGGAAACGTCTCGCGTTTCAGCTGGGGCGCGGCGATCGCGCCCGCCGCAAGAAAAACGATCAGGAGCAGGTTGGCGGCGGTGGGATGGGCGGCGAACCAGCGGATCACGGCGCACTCTCCGCCGCGGCCCGGGCCAGCGCGGCTTCGGCCTCCGCGTCCTGTCGCGGCCGTAGGCGCATACCCTCGACCGCCGGCACGACGTCGTCGATGATCACCCGGTCGCCCGGTGCGAGACCCTCGCCGATCACCGCCAGATCGCGCAGCGAGAGGTCGATCCTGACTGGCACCCGGCGCAGCCGGTCTTCGTCATCCGCGAGATAGACCGTGTCCTGATGAACCGCGCTCATCGGCACAACGATGGCCGGGGCCTCCAGCGGCGAGGACAGCACCGCCTCGACATACATGCCGCGAACCAGCGGCAGCCGTTCGGGCGGACTCGCGCCGCGATAGGGTTCGTCGACCGAGACGATGGCGCGAACGGTGCGGGTCGCCGGATCGATCTCGTTTTCGATCCGCTCCAGCCGACCGGGCCAGCTCATGTCGCCGGCGGCGACCAGACGGACCTCAGCTGTGATCGCCGACAGATCGAAATGCGCGCCGAGATTCAGCGGCGCTGTCGGCACGGCACGCGATTGGGTCGCGAGCAATCGGCGCAGTTCCGAAAGGCGAACCTGAACCACTGCCTCGGCCTTCGCGATCCCGTCGCCGGTGACCAGCCGCTGACCCGGTGTGACCTGCTGTTCCATCTCCACTTCGACCACACCGATCCGCAGGTCGAACGGAGCGATGATCTCGGTGTCCTCCAGATCCCGCCTCGAGCGGGCCAGCGCGGTTTCGGCCCGCGCCTTTTGCGCGGCCAGGTGGTCGAGTTGACTGGGAATCAGCCGCAGGCGGTTTTCCAGCGTTTGAACGGCCACGCGCTGCTGCACCGTTGCGCGCTCCTGATCGTCCAGCCGCGCTCGCGGCACCGTCCCGCTCGCGGTCAGCGACCGCGCGCGCTCCAGTTCCTGCGTCGCCAGTTCCAGCCGGCGCTGCTCGAGCGTCATCAGATCGGATGTGTTGGAACGCTCCTGCTTCAGTTGGCTGATTTCGGTCTCGAGCGCGGCCATGTCGGCCTCGGCCGCGGCGATCGCCAATTCGTAGCGCGTCGGGTCGATCTGCAAGAGGCGCGTATCGGCGGGAAGGATGTTGCCGTTCTTCAAGCCGGGATGGCGAAAGGTGATCGGTCCGTTGACGCTCGCGACCGCCTGCCAGACCCGCGCCGGTCGCGCCGTCCCGAATCCGCGCGCGGTTAGCATGACCGGCAGCAGCCGCGCCTCGATCACCCGCACGGCAGGCGCCGGCGCTTCGTCCGCGACGCGGTCGGGCGGCGTCTTGGACAACACCATGAAGGCAATGACCGCGGTTCCCGCGGCGAGCGCCAGCAGGATTGGAAAGAGACGTTTCGTGAAGGCCGGGATCGTCATTCCAGCGGTTCCGGTACATTTGCGGTGAGGCGAGTTGAGGGCAGCATCTGTCGGGGCACCTTACGGCCGGGGCGGCAGGAGAGTAGCGCTGATCGGCTCCAGCACGAAAGCGCCGGCCCGGGCGAGGCCGGTGCGCACGTCGTCCCCCAGGCGCGGGAGCACCGTCACCAGCCCGACGAACCGGTTGTGGTTGGTTCCGTCGAGAGCCGAGAGCTCGGATATGTCGATCAGTCGGATGTTGTTGACGTCAGCGAGCGCCTGCACTTGCGGATCGTTGACGTCGCGGGTGCCGATCCGGTCGCGGGACCCGGCGATCCGGCTGGAGACCATCAAGGCGCGGTCGTCCTTGGAAACCAGCAGCGTCATCGGCGGGTCCAGAGGGCCGATGATTTCCATCTGGCGGCGAAAGACATCGACATCGATGTCGGGGGCGGCAAGCACGACGCCGCTCAACCGATCGATGACCGCGCCCTGGCCGGTCAGCCGGAGCTGGCGCAGAGCCTCCGCTGTGAGCCAAGCGCCCATGCTGTGCCCGAACACGGTGATCTTTCCCACCTTCGGATCATTGGCGATATCCGTCAGCACGCGAACGAGATCGTCGCGCGAATAGGTGGCGGCGTCCTTGTCGGCGACGTAACCCGCCACGGATGCCGCCGAAGGCCAGGCGAAGAGAACCGGCGTCTCCGTCAGCTTGCCGTCGATGGCGAGTTGCGCCAGCCTGAACAGCGATTCCTCGAAGCTGTAATTGTAGCCGTGGACGAAGATGACGACATCGCGCTTTCCTGCAAGGCCGCCGGTTCGGCGCGACGGCGCCTGGAATTCGAGCTTCGGCAGGATGGTCCGTTCCGTCACCGCGAAGCTTTGTTCCGGATCCGGCGCACCTTTCGGCCATTCGATCGCCGTCATCACATGATCCTTTGGAACGGAGACGGTGAAGCGCTCGAAGTTCAGTGTCGGAGAACGACCGGACGAATAGTTGCCGTTCGTCGTGTCACGCTGGCGCGTCGTGGCAACCTGGATGGTCACCTGCTCGACCGCCGTCGCGCTCGCCGGAACCACTGCGAGAACCTGCGGGCCGGGTCGCGACGCACAGCCGGTCGCCGTCAGAAAGGCCGCCAGCAGCAACATTGCGGTCCAAAGTGTCCCCGAGCCGCATCCCGGTGCCGAAGTCATGTCGCGACCGCTGCGATGCTGATACGGGCGAGGGGACATATGGTCATCATCCTTCCTCTTCCTTCCGCTGACCGCTGCCGGAAATCAGGCCCCCGAACAGGCCAGCGGCCGCCAACTCCGTTCCGCTTCATGTCGGCCGCTCGCTCTCGGTCGCGTCGGCCGGAGGCGCGGCGAACAGCCCGATTTGAACCTCAAGGAGCCGAATACCTTCGTCGGCCAATTGAAAGGACCGGCCGCTCAGCGACCAACGGACCGCCAGTCCCTGAATAAGCCCGAGCACCAGATACGCGGCATCGTCGGGATCAAGATCCCGACGCAACATCCGCTCGTCCTGGGCCTTGGCGATTTGGCCGGCGATTGCCGCGTGAAACCGGTTCATCAGGCCCAGCACCGACTTGCGCAGAAAATCGTTCTCCGCGTGGAGCTCCCTGGAAAAGAGGATCGCGGGAATCGCGGGTGTCGCCTGGATCAGCCGCAATTGGGCGCCGATCAAGCCACGCAAGCGATCGATCGGTGTGCCGCCACGATCAAGGACGGTTCGCCAGCCAGCGGCCATTTTGTCGGTGATCGTCGCCGCGACCGCTTCCCAGATCGCCTGTTTGGTCGGGAAGTGTCGGAAAATTCCCGGCTGGGTCAGCCCGACCGCGCGGGCAATCGCCTCGGTGGAGAGGCGGTCAGGGCCGAGCTCGTCGGCCAGCCGCAAGGTCGCCTCCAAAATCTCGGCCTTGCGCTCCGGGGCGGGTTTTCGAACGGCCATAACGATTCCAAATATTAGTGATGGAGCACTAACTAAACCATGCATGGCTATTTGCCAATCGCGTATCTGCAAGCGGCTGAAAGGGAAGTGTGCGACCGCCAGGTTAGGCGATAGCCAATAAGACGGTCAGCGGCGCGCCACCCATGACGAAGGCAAGGCTCGGATCCGAGGCTCCACGGCTGCCGCCGATGTTTCCTTGATCTCGCCGCGATTACGGCCTGCACAGGCTGACTCAATGGAAGCATCCGCGCAGAACGCCTTCAGTAAGGCTTCGATGATCAGCAGGAGTTCGGTCCGAGCAATTTTGTGAAAGACTGTCGCCCGACGCATCGCGCCAATACGAGTCCATCGGTCCGCAGCCGCATGAGCTGCTACGACATCGGCACCGGGTCGATCGCAAGCTCTTCGCGCGACCGACTCACGGGCTTTTTCCCGTCGGCCAGTGCGCAGAGCACGAGTAGCCGTTACGGATGCGACAGGCGCCCATCAGATCCGCCGCCTCTTCCAAGCCTGAATCAAATCATCTACATTCATGATGTTGAATTTAAGGAATTTGAATGTTAGATGGAGCACCAGCAGGAAGCACCTGGATTTCCAGGGGCGCGGGCCTGGCCCGCCGATTGACAAAGGAGACGAAGATGACGCTCGATCGTGTGGTATTGTCCTTTGCGGGATTGATGGTCCTGCTGTCGGTGGCGCTTGGCGTGTATGTTTCTCCCTACTGGCATTTGTTGACGGTCTTCGTCGGTCTGAACCTGATCCAGTCCTCGATCACCGGCTTTTGCCCTGCCGCCATCGTGTTCAGAAAGCTCGGCGTGAAGCCGGGTTGCGCTTTTTCCTGACGGCTGAGGCGGGCCGCTCGATCGGCCCGTCAGCCAAAACCTGTGATGCGGAGACCTTTCATGGAATCCTTGCGGGCCGGAGGGTTCATTATCCTTGCCGCCGTGATGTCGTGGTCGGCGGCCGGCGCGGCGGAGTTCGTCGTGCGCGCGCAGACGATCGAGGAAACCAAGGCCGTCTTCGGTCAGGTCGAGGCTCGCGACGTGGTGCCCGCCCGGGCCCGCATCGGCGGGACGCTCCGACAGATCTCGGTCGACGAAGGTGCGCAGGTCGAGAAGGGCGAGGAGATTGCGCTTGTCGTGGACGACAAGATCGCGCTTCAGCTTGATGCGGCCGACGCGCAGATCCGGGCGTTGCAATCCCAACTTGGCAGCGTCCAGACAGATCTCAACCGTGCTCAGGAATTGTTGAAGCGTGGGATCTCGCCGCAATCGCGCGTCGATCAGGCCAGTTCCCAAGTGGACGTTTTGACGAACCAGGTCACCGCCGCCGAGGCCGACCGTGCCGTCATCGAGCAGTCCTCGCGCGAAGGTAAGGTTCTCGCGCCGGCATCCGGCCGGATCCTGACGATTCCGGTGACGCCGGGCTCGGTCATCATGGCTGGCGAAGCGGTCGCCCGTGTCGCCGGCGGGGGCTATTTCCTCCGTCTGTCGCTGCCCGAACGCCACGCGGCGGCAATCGTCGAGGGCGACACGGTCAAGGTCGGTCAACGAATGGTGTCGCGTTCAGCCAACGGTCATCCGCCGGAGCTGCGCGAAGGCCGGCTGGTCCAAGTCTATCCGGAAATTGCCGAGGGCAGGGTGCAGGCCGATGTCGAGGTGGAAGGGCTCGGCGATTACTTTGTCGGCGAACGGACCTTGGTGTGGATCCCCGTTGGTCGCCGGGATGCCATTGCCATTCCGCCGGAAGCTGTGACGACCCGCCACGGCGTTGACTATGTCCGCCTCGCCGGCGAACCGGACCCGCTGGATGTGGCCGTGATCCTCGGCGACAGGGTCATGGTCGACGGCAGCGAAAAAATCGAAGTCCTGAGCGGCCTGCGTGAGGGCGACCGGATCTTGCTGCCATGAATCTCGGAATTGCCGGTCGCCTGACCAAGAGCTTCATCGGTTCTCCGTTGACGCCGCTCTTCCTGCTCGCGGCCTTCGCGCTCGGACTGGTCGCGCTGGTTTCCCTTCCGCGCGAGGAAGAGCCTCAAATCTCGGTGCCGATGGTCGACATCCGGGTGCGCGCCGACGGGCTCAAGGCGGAAGATGCGGTCAAGCTTGTCACCGAGCCCCTGGAAACCATCGTCAAAAGCATCAATGGCGTCGAACACGTCTATTCGCAGACTGAGGACGACGGCGCCCTTGTCACCGCGCGGTTCGAGGTCGGCACCAGCGCTGATTCGGCGATCCTGCGCGTTCACGACAAGGTTTTCTCCAATCTCGACCGTATCCCGGTCGGCATCCCGGAACCGCTGATCGTCGGGCGCGGCATCGACGACGTCGCCATCGCCGTCGTTACATTGACGCCGACGGCGGAGGCCGCCGAACGCTGGACCGCCAACGGTCTGACCCGACTCGCCCGCGAGCTTCAGGTCGAACTGTCGAAGCTTCCCGATATCGGCCTCACCTACATCGTCGGACAGCAGCCCGAAGAGATCAGGATCGAGCCGGACCCCGAGCGTCTGTCGCTTTATGGGATCACGCTGCAGCAACTCACCGGCAAGATTCAGGGAGCCAACCGCTCGTTCCAGGCAGGATTGATCCGGGAAGGCGGCCAACAAGAAGTCCTGGTTGCGGGGCAGACGCTGCAGACGCTTCCGGAAATCGGCAATCTTCTGCTCACCGCCCGCGATGGTCGACCTGTCTATGTGCGCGACGTTGCCGATGTGGTGCTCGCCACGGACCCCAACGAGACACGGGTGACCGCGGTGCGCAGGAACGGGGAGGATTTGGAGCGCGTGCCGGCGGTCTCCCTGGCGATCGCCAAGCGGGCGGGAACCAACGCCGTGGTCATCGCGGAAGAGATCATCGATCGCCTGGAACAGGTGCGCGGCCAGATCTTTCCGGCGGATGTCGAGATGACGATCACGCGCAACTATGGCGAGACGGCCAACGAAAAAGCCAACGAACTGCTGTTTCATCTCGGCTTGGCGACCATCTCGATCGTCGTGCTGGTGGCTTTCGCGATCGGCTGGCGTGAGGCGATGGTCGTGGCCGTCGTGATCCCGACGACGATCCTGCTGACCCTCTTCGCCTCATGGCTGATGGGCTACACCCTCAACCGCGTCAGTCTTTTCGCGCTGATCTTCTCCATCGGCATTCTGGTCGATGACGCCATCGTGGTCATCGAGAACATCGCCCGCCATTGGGCGATGAAGGACGATCGCGGCCGCGCGGAAGCGGCGATCGAAGCGGTGGCCGAGGTCGGCAATCCGACCATCGTGGCGACATTGACGGTGGTGGCGGCACTTCTGCCGATGCTCTTCGTCTCCGGGTTGATGGGCCCTTATATGAGCCCGATTCCCGCCAATGCGTCGGCGGCGATGCTGTTTTCTTTCTTCGTCGCGGTGATGCTGACCCCCTGGCTGATGCTCAAGCTCGGCGGCAAGGGTGGGCACGGCAAATCAAACGTCGGTCACGACGCGATCGGACCTCTCGGCCGCTCCTACATCGCGGTCGCGCGCCCGATCCTGAAGACGCGGGCGCGGTCTTGGCTGTTTCTCATCATTGTGGGCATCGCGACGCTGGCCTCGCTGACGCTGCTTTATACCAAGGATGTCACCGTCAAGCTTCTGCCCTTCGACAACAAGAGCGACCTTCAGGTCGTGGTCGATCTGCCGGAGGGCTCGACGCTCGAGGATACCGACCGGGCGTTGCAGGCCATCGTGGAGCGGATGTCGCCGATCCCCGAGGTCGTCTCCTTCCAGACCTATGCCGGTACGTCGGCGCCGTTCAACTTCAACGGCCTGGTCCGGCACTACTATCTGCGGGCGGCGGCGCAGATGGGAGACGTTCAAGTGAACCTTCTTCCCAAGAACGAGCGCGACCGGCCCAGCCACGATGTCGCCCTGGACATTCGCAGCCGCCTCGCCGGACTCGATTTGCCCGAGGGCACGAGCGTCAAGGTAGTGGAGTCGCCGCCCGGCCCGCCGGTGCTCGCCACACTGCTGGCGGAGATCTATGGCCCCGATGCGCAGACGCGTCGCGCCGTCGCCGCGAAGGTGCGCGAGATATTCGCGTCGGTGCCGTTCATCGTCGACATTGATGATTCCTACGGCGTTCAGGCGACGCGCGCGCGCGCCAGCATCGATCAGGACAATCTCGAATATTACCGGGTCGAGCAAGGCGATATCTACGACACGATCCGGGCGCTCTATTCCGGCAACACGGTGGGGTATTCGCATCGCGGCGAGGGACGTCAGCCGATCCCGATCCGTATCGGGATGGCAAAAGGTGACCAGCGACTCGACGAGCGGGCGCTCGCCACGCCCGTTCCCGCCAACGCCTTGCCGGGCGAGAGGGGTATCGTGGAACTCGGCGACGTCGTGGCGATCACGCGCGAGCCCGCGTCTTTCCCGGTATTTCGCCGTAACGGTCGTGCCGCGGAAATGGTGACGGCGGAACTCGCCGGCACGTTCGAAGCGCCGATCTACGGCATGCTGGCCGTGGCGGACGCGATCGAAAAGGCCGATTGGGGCGATCTGCCCAAGCCGGTCATCGCGTTCAACGGCCAGCCGGATGACGAGAGCCATCCGACGCTTCTGTGGGACGGAGAGTGGGAGGTCACCTGGGTGACCTTCCGGGACATGGGCGCGGCGTTCATGGTGGCGATTCTCGCCATCTACATTCTCGTCGTCGCCCAGTTCAGCTCCTTCAAGCTGCCACTGGTCATCCTGACGCCGATTCCACTTACCTTCATCGGGATCATGTTCGGCCACTGGTTGTTCGCCGCGCCGTTCTCGGCGACGTCGATGATCGGCTTCATCGCGCTCGCCGGCATCATCGTGCGCAATTCCATTCTGCTGGTCGATTTCATTCGCCACACCCGTCACCCGGATCGCCCGCTCATCGACGTGCTTTTGGAAGCCGGCGCGATTCGCTTCAAGCCGATCCTTCTGACTGCGCTTGCGGCTATGATCGGCGCCGCGGTGATCCTGACCGACCCGATCTTTCAGGGGCTGGCGATCTCGCTGCTGTTCGGACTTGCGTCATCCACGGTGTTGACCGTTCTCGTCATACCGGCGATCTACGTGGCGCTGCGGGGCGAGGGCGCGCCCAAGACCTCCGTGGAGGATTCGGAGGTGAGCGCGGCAACGCCCGGCTGATGCATCGGTCGAGGACAGGAAGACTGATGTTGACGCTGCGCCGTCTCGCGGGTGGTTTGCGTGTCTGTCCACGCGAACAGGCGCCGAGGATCGCCCTTGGTCCAACGCGCGCTGCAATTTGGCGGAAGCGCCAGGTCAGTCTTTGCCCGTGTTCCTTTCGACCAACAGGCCGGCGAAGAGACGTTGGAGCGTGACCAGCAGCTCCGTGATCTGCGGGTTCGCGAGCCTGTACCAGACGGTTGGGCCGTCCCGTCGAGAGGCGACCACTCCGGCCGCCCGCATCTTGGCCAAGTGCTGAGAAAGGGCCGATTGCGACAGCCCGACCGTCCGGGCGAGCGCGCTGACGTTCACCTCGCGCTCCTTTACCAACTCGCCGACGATCAGAAGCCGCCGCTCATTCGCGAGGATGCGCAGCAAGTCCCCCGCAGCCGTCGCCTTTCGCTCCGTTGCCGGATTTTCGGACGAACTATTTTTCATTTTTCACGGTGAAACCCATTGGTACTTTGTATGGGCGCAATGGAATTTGATTCCGCAATCGATTTCTCCAAGAATCAATTCTGTCGCTCCATTCGCGGTGCCTTGAGATGTTGCCGCGGCCAGCTCCGAATATTCGGAGGGCCGCGGCCGCCGAAGGCGCATCGGCATCGGTTGCCGATATCACGCCTGCCTCAGGCCATGGCCCGGCTGACCCTCACGGGCAGGCCCTGGCGCACGCTGGCGCCGCTGATCGGCTCCAGCCATGTGCCGGCGACGCGGCGTGTCGGGTCGGCGAAGCCCAGATCGTTGAGGTTCACCCCCGCTCCGATCCACTCGTTGCCGGGACGCTCCTGCCCATCGATGACATGGGTGCCGGCGCCCAGTTCCCGGTGGCCGAAGCCGTGCTCGATGCCCAGGCAACCGCGCATGACCCCGTCGCCGACCAGCGCGAGGCCTGTCACCGTGCCCCCGGGGCTTTCGATGCGGATGGTGTCGCCGTGGCTGATCCCCAGCCGGGCGGCATCGTCGCGATGCATCAGGATCGGGTTGTACGGCTTGATCATCCGCAGCCGTTCCAGCCCGATGGCGTAAGGGTTCATCAGGTTCGACTTGTAGGAGAACGCCAGCAAGGGCCAATCGTCCTCGCTATAGACCTCGCGCATGGGGCTGCCGTCGGCCAGTTCGGCCTGCCTGAACTGGGGCACGCCCCGGTGCCGCTGGCCGGTCTGACTGTCGATCGCCGTGCCCACATCTTCATTGTAGACGCAAAGCGTGCGTTTCCACGGATTGCCCAGGTTCTCGCCATCATGTGCAGCCTTGTAAGGCTGGAAGCGGCCACCGCGGGAATAGAGATAGGCGACGGCGCCACGCTCTTCCTCCGGAAGCACAGCCTCGATTTTGGGCAGCAGCAGGTCCAGCCCGCTCAGCGCCACATCCTCCTCGCTCGCGTCCGGCAGCCGATCGCCCAGATAGGCGATATTGGCTCCTGCACGCAGGAAGAAATCCTCGGCGCTTTCGAGCGGCAGCAGGGTTCCGTCGGCCGCCGGGATCGCCTCGGCGCCGAAACCGGTCAGCCCCAGCTGTTTCGCAGTGGCAATGAAGAACGTCTCCATGCTCACCGGTTGGCCGCCCTCCGTTTTCTGCTGGCGCGGCTCGACCACCGGCCAACAGGCCGTGGTCATCTTGGTCAGGTTGCCCGACCATGCCCCGGTAAACCCCCAGACCTCGTACATCACCGAATCCGGCACGATGTAGTCGGCATACAGGTTGGTCTCGTTGATGAAGCCGTCCACTGCTACGTACAAACCGAGTTTCTTGGGGTCGGCGAGCTTCTCCTCGATCAGGGTGTGCAACCCGGCCTGACCGTAGATCGGGTTGGCCATGCACCCGATCAGCGCCTTGATCGGATAGGGATAGCCGTCGAGCGCGGAGGACAGGTGCTCGGTCAGCGTCGGTGGCGCGAGCGACCGCCAAGGCGCCGTTGCTGGATAGGGGTTCTCGCCGGCCGCGACCTTGCGCTTGTATTCCGATGATTTCTCGTAGGGAAACCCCGAGCGGGAGAGGAAGAGCCCCTTCGGCTTGCGCATGCCGGGGAAGGTTTTCAGATCATAGCGCGGACCCTTGCCCATGCCGTTGAAACTGCCGCCGCCTTGGGCGGAGCCGCCGGTGTGGTTTATCGACCCGGCCAGCAGATTCAGCATTTGCACGCCGAAGGTGGCGTAGAATCCGGTGCTCGACATCATGCCGCCATGGCTGTCCGAGACCGCACGGCGGCCCGCCGCCTTGAACCGCTCCGCGATGTCGACGATCCGCGCTTCGGGGATGCCGCACTCGGCGGCATAGTCGGCCAGCGAACGCTCCTGGGCGGATTCGAGCAGCAAGGCGAGGCTACTTTTCACCGCGACCGTCGCGCCATCGGGAAAATCGACCCGAGCCGACACGAAAAGGCTCGCCTTGCCGGCCGCATCGGACGACACAAGGCCATCGTCGGCCATGACCATCGCCGCGTCATCGTCGGCCCCCGCTTCGGCCTGTCCAAGGTCGGAGCGGCGCAGGAAGTGTCCCTGCCGCGCATGCCCGTCCTCGACGATCACCAGATGGGTCGCGTTGGTGTGACCCACCTCGCCAGCCGCCTTTGCCGCCTTGCCCGACGGCAGGGCCAGGAAATCGGCGGCATAGCCGTCGTTCTCCAGCAGCCAGCGAATCAGTGCCATCGCCAATGCGGTATCGGTGCCGGGCCGGACTGGAACCCAGTTCGATGACGCTCCTGCCGATTTGGTAACCGAGGCATTCAACGCCGGGTCGACCACGACATAGTCCAGATTGCCGCGCGCCCTGGCTTCGGCGATCAGTCGTCCCTGCCGCTTGAACGGGTTGCCCGCCTGGCTGGGTGCTGTGCCGATGAACAGGCCGAAAGTGGCGCTGGCGAAGTCCGGCTTCGTGTGCGCGTACTTCTTCATGTCGTTCATGACCGCACCCGAACCCATTCGGAACGCCAGTCCGCAATAGGATCCGTGATGGCCGTAATTGCGGGTGCCGAAAGCGTTGAACACGAATCGCTTGAGCAGAGCCGAACGGCCGTAATCCGTCGCCTCCATCACCAGAAGCTGGTTGGTCTTCGGCCCGTATTCGGGATTGTTCGGATCGATCGGCGTCTCGTAGTCGTTGATCGCGCGCAGGCCCTCCACCGGACCTTCGCCGAACAGATCGCCGCCCTCGCAGATCTCCTCGATCACCTGCTCGAAGGGGACTTGCGTCCACTGGCCGCTGCCGCGCGGCCCGGTGCGTTTCAGGCAGTGGGTCACGCGGTGCGGGCTGGTGATCTGGGCGATCATCGCATTGCCACGCGCGCAGGCCGTCGAGCGGTTTTCCTGTCCCTGGTCCTGCCAGGCGCTGACGCTGCGCAGCGCCTCCTTGACCGGTGTGGCGTGGTCCAGGTGCTGATCCGCCGAGAGCGGATTGTACGGGTTGCCGGTCACGCGCAGAACTTGGCCGGTCTTGTTGTCAATCCGGACGCGAACGCCGCACTTTGTCGTGACTTTGTCGTGCAACCGTAGCAGACCGTGAAGGCCATGCGCTGGTCCGGGTTGGGGGTGAGCTCTCCGGTGTCGAGATCGACGCGATATTCCGGTGCCGGCGCATTGCCGAAGATCGGATGCTTGGGCTTCTCGCCGGCGCTGCCCGACAGCCCGGCGGCCATCTTTTCCAGCGGTTCGGCATAGCCTGCGGCGAAGGTGGCCGCGCCACCGGCGGCGACGGCGCCCTGAAGCAGTCTGCGACGTGTCTTATCCATAGCTTGGCTCTCCTTCGATGCCCGAGATCTCGGGTACTTCCGCGTGGCCGCCGAGGGCGGCGCGCCAGGGCACGAAAAGATTGATGATCAGGACGACGGCCAGCCAAAGACCGAAGGTGCCGACGATGCCCAGAAGACCCTGCGACCCGAGCGAGATGCTGTAGTCGTTGTATCCGGCGCTGTTTCGCGCCACGGTCTGCACATCCATCAACACGGTCCAGCGGAACATCCAGGCGACATGAAGCGCCAGGAGGCCGACGATCCAGCGAAAGCCGCGCAGCGGCCGTATGACCACCATCAGGCCGGCGCTGAGGAACAGCAGGACGCCGGCGCCCGCGGCCCAGAATGCGACGCCTCGCCATTCGGGATTCAGGCGGACCGACTCGAGCGCCGCTGCCACCGACCCTTCGTTCAGCATGAGACCTTGGGCAAACCATCCGGCCGCGGCGAGGCCCGCCAGAACGGTTGTGCCGAGGATCACGGCCAGCATCTGATTGCCGCCGGTCAGATAGCGCAGACCGGAAAAGCGATTGAGGACCAACACCAGACCCGCGGCGCCGATGACCCCGGTCAGGAGGAACATCGCCGGCAGATATTCCGTGTGCCACAGCGGCCGGCCCTTGAGCACCGCGACCTCGGCCCCTGTATAAAGCATGACCGCTAGCGACATGACGATCGCGGCCAGCCCGGTCAGAACGATTAGCCAGTGCGGACTCTTCCAGCCCCCCAGCGGCGCGATGCGTCCGACGGCACCCTGCAGTCCGGGCGCGTTGGCCCAGGCTTTCAGCGGCTCGCGCCAGACCAGCCAGGCCAAGACCACCACCAGGCCGACATAAAGCGGCAGGAACAGGCTGCCCAGCGACATCCAGGACCACGGCGTCGGATAGGCGTAGAAATGCCAGAAACGGAGCGGTTGGTGCAGGTCTGCCAGAAGCGAGACAGGCGCGACCACGGCGGTGGACATCGCCGCCAGCAACGCCAGCCGCGCCGTCGGCTTCCAGCGATCGCTGCCGAAGATCAGGCCGGGCACGGTCAGCCAGAGCGCGCCGTAGGACAGCGCGATCAGGAAAAAATACTGCACGGCCCAAGGATACCAGGCGATGCCATAGCGCGGGGCGATCAGCTCAATGCTCAGCGAATTCATAACCCAACTCCTGTCCTTCCTCGCCGCGCACATCCCAAAGTCCCGGAACGGCCTGGGGCCGGTCGACGAACCGCTCGTCCATGCCGAGATAGAAGACATGCGGCCGCGTGTTCTTCTCCGGCTGAAGCACCATCAGTTCGTCTCGATGCGCCTCGATCATCTTGGAAATCTGGCTGTTCGAATCGTTCAGGTCGCCGATGATCCGCGCACCCCCCACGCAGGATTCGACACAGGCCGGCAACAGCCCGGCCTCCAGTCGATGAGCGCAGAACGTGCATTTGTCGGCGGTCTGGGTCCGCTCGTTGATGAACCTTGCGTCATACGGGCAAGCCTGCACGCAGTAGGCGCAACCCACGCAGCGGTCGCTGTCGACGACGACGATGCCGTCCTCACGTTGGTACGTGGCCTGAACCGGGCATACCGGCACGCAGGGCGGGTTGTCGCAATGGTTGCACAGGCGCGGCAACATGAATTGGGCCAACTCGCCCGTCTCCACGCTTTCGACCTCGTATTGCGAGACGATCGTGCGGAACTTGCCCAAAGGCGCTTCGTTTTCGATGTGGCACGATACGGTGCAGGCTTGGCAGCCGATGCAGCGGCGCAGGTCGATCAGCATGGCGTAGCGCTTGGCGGGGTCGCCGCCGCGGCGCGGGGGCTGTTCGTTGATCGCAGCGTTGGCCACGCCGGCAAACGGCACGAATGCCGCGCCAGCGCTGATACGCGCGATCTGCCCTAGAAAAAGTCGGCGGGCGTTGTCCATGATGCCTCCGTTCTGATCGCGATTCGCCGACGCTGTTCGACGACTTTCGTCAGACCGTTGGTGCTCCGATGTTGCGACGCACGCTTTGACCTGGATCAAGCGAAATGCGGCCCCTTGCGCCAAGGGTGTTCAGCCGCGAGCGAGTCACCCCAGCGGTAACGAAAACCTTAATATTTTTTTTAAAAACCATGTGGATAGCGGCGTTGTGGCCGACGCGAAATCTCATCCGGCAACATACATGATCGAATTGTGCGGCGCCGAAATCGGCATCTCGCGGGCCGAGCCGATCTGGACGAAGTGTCCACTCCTTCCAATCCGGCGTGCCACAGGTGGAAGGGCGGCTGACGGGCCGCCCTTCCCATTTTGCTTGTCGTGGAAGCGGGACGTCCGCTCAACTCGAAGGGACGATCACCATCTGATGGGCTGTGCCCTCGACTTTCACCTCACTGATCGTGCTCAGGTCATTGACGTCCAGCACCCAGACCTTGGGCTCCTCGGCGCTGCTGACATAGATCTTGCCTGTTCCTGGGATCGTTCTCAGGTGGTAGGGCGCCGGCGCCAACTCGGCGAAGCTGACCTCGCCGCTGTCGAGATCGACCCGGCCGATCCGGCCGGTCTCCCGCACTGCGGCGAACAGCGTCTTGCCGTCCTCTGACAAATCGAGGCCATGCAGCATTCCGCCCATCTCGAAGCTGCGGCGAACCGTCATCGTCTCAGGGTCGATCTCGCTGACCGTGCCGTCGCCGTCATTGGTGACGTACAGGGCGCTTTCGTCCGCGGCCATCACCAGGTGCCCGGGATTGGCGCCGGTGGCGACCGTCGGCCCCGCCGTCCAGCCATCGACGGCGATGCGGCTGACGGTGCCGGCGCCGGCATTGCCGACGAACAGCGCCTCGCCATCCTTGCTGAAGATGGCGTAGTTCGGCGTCGCCGCGGTCTTTACCGTCGTGATCAGTTCGAAGTCCTCGAGCCCGATCACCGAGACAGCGTCGGCGTTGATCAGCGTCACCACGGCGAAGCGCCCGTCCGGGCTGACCGTGACGTGATGCACGGCGCCCGGCACGTCGACCTTGCGCAGGATCTCGCCGCTTTTGCGGTCGATGATCGAAACCGTGCTGACGAGCTCGTCGGACGGTTTCGCGGAGGTCTTCTCCGACATCCCGTGGTGCGCCTCATGGTCCTCCTCGGAGACGCCGACAGGCTTTGCGGGCGCCTCTCCCGCCGAACGAGCGGAGAGGCTTCCGGCGATCAGCAGGCGCCCGTCCGGGGTTCCGGCCAGCCCATGCACCGCCTCGGTTCCGGAGATACGGTCGACCTCGGCGTCCGTCGCCGCGTCGATGGCCAGAATCTGGTTCTCCTCGCCGAGCGGTATGTAGACCAACGGCTCCGCATGGACGGAATCGAGGCCAAAGAGCACCATCGCCAGGGCGATCGGTGCGGCGGAGTGGAGGAAGCGTCGGTGGGTTCTCATCATTGTCTCCAGTTTTTTAGGGATTCAGCATTTGCGACGAGAACGGCCGGCGCGGCGCAAACCCCGGCACTGCCGGGGGCTGCATCGCAAGGCGGCGTCGCGACAGGGAGCCGCGATGGACGCCGGCCGTCCGTAAAAATCAGCTGATCGGGGGGTGGTGAGGCGGGCTTTCCGTCCGTTCCCGGAGCGGGTCGGAGACCGTGGCGATCACCCGGTTCGATCCTTGCGCTCGCAGCAGCGGGCGCTCCGGCGCGACGAAGAAATGCACGCATGGCGCGTGCTGAGGGCACGCGGCGGCGGGGAGAAGGGCTTGCCCGGCATCGGCCTCGCCATCTATGGCGGCCGCGTTCAGGAAACAGCGACCCGTCTCATCTCCGGTGGGTGCGTTCGCCTGGACGGCCGACCAGCCGCATTCGGTCATGGCCATCGGTCCGGCTGCGGCTCCGTGACCGAGGCCCGAGAGCACCAGGGCGAGGACGGCGAGAACGCCGACAAACAGGCTGAACGCCGGTCGACGCGCGTACTGCGTCAGAACCGGACGCCGGTGCTGTCCCGACCGTGCTGTGACCATCCGTAGTTCACCTTTCCCCCACGGATTCCCTTGGGGCGTGATGCGCGTCAAGCGCCGTCTTCCAGCAGGCTGAGCGCGCCTTTGAAGTCCTTCGGATTGCCCTTGCGCACCGGTATGGTCGCCTTGTGTTTGTGTCGGCTCACTATTTCTCCCCCGCCGTCTGCCAGTCAATTCCGGCATCGCCGAAAGGCAAGACAACGCCGCTCGGACTCTCCCTGACGTTGCTCACCCGGGAGACGCTGACGGCGGAGGAATTCGCGCCGCCGCAAAGAGGCCGGTAAATCGCGGCGGGTTCGCCCGGCGTCGCGCGGTCGCCGAAGGCCGCGGTGAAGGCCCTCAAGGCAAACGGATCATAGCCGGCTCGACGGGCGGTCCGAGGGAGGCGCCGAGGTCTTTGCGGCATTTCCGGTGGCGGACCGACTGCAGGTGCTGGCGCCGAACAGGGCGTAGGCGGGACAGAACCGGATGAGCGCAGTGAGGACGAGGATCGCGGCGACGGCATAGGCCACCCACGACCAAGGCGATACCAGCGACGCATAGGCATAGGTGGCGAGCGCAATGCCGAAAAGGATTCGGATAACACGGTCGGCGGCGCCGACATTGGCGGTACTGAACATGGAAAGACCTCCTGCTTGGGTTGAGGTCGGGCGAGCCCATTGTGCCATCGGGTACGGCGCCCGCCGATTGATCAGATTTCGTTGATCGGCACCTACAGATACCGTTTTCCGGACGCGTCCGGCTTGCCTGTCGCGGGAATGAACCGGCCCGATCGCGAAGGCCGCGCGTGGGCCTTGCCCGGCTTTGACGGTTGCCCGGATTGCGGATTGATCTGTCGGGTCATCGCGTTCGCCTCATCGGTCGATGGTGCACATTCGCAGGGCGAAACCGACGCGACATTGATCTGGATCAGTGAAGTTGTCGATGATCATCCGCATTCGAGTGGCGGCCGATCTCGCCCAGGATTTCTACGAGATTNTCCCGCATTTGGCGCCGCTGGCCGATCGCGACGGCGGCAAGCGGTTGACGCCGCCGCACTTGCTGCAAACCACACGAGTCTCGGTCATTCCGCTCTCCCTCCGCCTGGTTGGGTGCGACAGCCGGCTGCGTCCGACGGCATGTTTCCATCACCGTCATCCTCGCGCCCAGATCCGAAGCGGCCGACACTGCCGTAGTGACTCCGGGCGGCCTGTACCTCTCGTCATGATGCACATTGTCTCGATCGATTGTTTGACCTTGCGCAAGTCGCGGCATTCTCTCGTCCTCCAATGGTTCAAAAACCATACTTCAGGGAGGACCACTTCCCTAGGGGCACACCAGTCAACGCCCGGTCGGAACTGCTGGTCAGATCTTCGCCCTGAAACGTCACCCGGCCGGCGCTCGCGTGATCGAGTCCTCCCATGATGTTGAGGAGTGTCGACTTTCCCAAGCCGGACGGACCCAGCATGACGACGAATTCGCCGGCCTCGAGTTCGGCGTCGACGCCGCGCAAGGCCCAGACCTCGACGCCGCCGGTCCGGTAGACCTTGGTGACCCCCTACATCTGGAAGACTGGAGTGACGCTGGACATGCTGGCCAGCTTATTGGTCGTGCGGCCTCGGCACGTTGACCTCCGTCAATTCCAGTTGCCGAGCGGCGCATCGGGCTCGCGGAAGCCCGCGTCTTAGCCGGACATCNACATTCGCAGGGCGAAACCGACGCGACATTGATCTGGATCAGTGAAGTTGTCGATGATCATCCGCATTCGAGTGGCGGCCGATCTCGCCCAGGATTTCTACGAGATTGCGCTGAACGTGATCGCGAGCGCATATCGTCATGCACCGATCTCCAGAAGAGCCCGTCGTCGCAGAATGCGGATATCGCGCGAATCGACCAGCTCGATGAGCCGCTGTTCCTTGAGCCTGGTGAACGTCCGCGACACCGTCTCGATGGTCAGGCCGAGATGGTCCGCGATATCCATTCGCGACATCGGCAGATGGACATGCTCCAGGTCACCCTGTCGCTCGACCATCTCGGCGAGGAAGCTCGCAACGCGTTCGAAGGCGGAGTGCCGAGCGAGCACCAAAAGATACCGTTGAGTCGTTCTCAGGCTCTGCAACGCCAAAGACAGTATGTCTGGATCGACACCATCACTGGTCGAAAGAGGACGCCGGCAGATCCCGATGGCATTGATCGCCTCGGCAAAGAATTCTCGCTCCACGCCGGCTTCGAAGCCGAACGTTTCGCCCGCCAGATGGAATGCGATGATCTGCCGGCGGCCATCGGCCAGCAAGCGATAGACGCGAACCGCGCCGAACTCGACCCGGTAGAGATTGCCGGCCGGATCGCCCGCGGCGTAAATTTCCGCGCCTGCCTGGAAGAAGCTGACGATCTGCGGGCGGGGCGATGCGGCAGCAGAGGGAAACGCCCGGTGATCGATCGTGAAGGGATGCGACCGCAAGGGCGACTGGGCGAGGGTGGAAGCGAGCATTGTTGTTTCCCTTTTCCGTTCTGGTGGGGAAACAATGGCGCCGATCATGGTCGCCCGAAATTCGGTTATGTCCTTAGGGAAATTACGTAGCCTCAGCGCGTTGCCGGACTTCCGGCAATGTTTTCAAGCTTTTGAATCAAAGCGTTGCCCAGAAATGGCTTGGTCAGAATTGTCAGTTGGGCAAAGTCGGTCGGAGGGGGCCGCTTATCCATCAGAAAAATGACCGGCGCGCCGAGACGTTCGAGCGCATCCCATTCGGAGGTGTGATCGCGCACCGCATTTTCGTCGACGATCGCGCAGTCCAACCATCTGACGCGCGGCGATGCGAGAGCCGAGGTGAGTCCGGCATGCGAATCCACCTCGTACATTTCCGCTTCGAGCGCGAATTCGAGCGATTTGCGAAAATCACGGTCGGGCGCCACGACAAGAATCAGGCCGATTGTCTCCACGATACGGGATGCTCCGGACATATGCGTCGCGAGCCGGGCAATGCCCGACCCTTGTTGGTGCAATATCCGTTCTTGGAGAGGCCGCGCCTTGCGTCAGATCAATTTGACCGGTCCCGTGCGCTCGTCGCCGTCCGCTCACCACCCATGTCCACCAGCAGTGCCATGCGGACAAGTTCGGCAAGGCTGCCAGCCTGCATCTTCACCATGATATTGGCGCGGTGAACCTCGACCGTGCGCGGGCTGATATTGAGGTCGAAGGCGACGGATTTGTTGGGAAGCCCTCTCACAACGCCAGACAGGACCTCAGATTCGCGTTCGGTCAATGTCGTGATCCTGGCTTGGATCGCCTGAACATCGACGCCGTCGAGTCGTTGCTCGAGCTCGGCGGCGGCGCGATGAATCGCCGCGATCAACACCTCATCCTCAAACGGCTTTTCGATGAAATCGAGCGCACCGGCCTTCATGGCTTCCACCGCCATCGGCACGTCGCCATGGCCGGTGACGACGATCGCCGGCATCAGTGCCTGCGCGTCCTTCAGACGATGCAGCAAGTCGACGCCGCTCATATCCGGCATGCGCAGATCGGTCACCAGGCAGCTTTTCCCAAGCCCGGGCGCGGCCGCTAGAAAGGCCGTCGCCGAGCCGTGCACGCGCACCGTGAAGCCGACCATGGTCAGCAGGAAGGCGAGCGACTTTCTCACTGCCTCCTCGTCGTCGACGATGTGAACCGTATAGTCACCGATCTCCATTCGAGACCTCCTTCATCGCCGGCAGCGTGAAGCGGAATGTGGCGCCGCCCTTGTCGTTGCCACTCGCCGATATGTTGCCGCCATGGGCCTCCACGATGCGCTTGGAGATGGCGAGGCCGACGCCCATACCGGTGGATTTGGACGTAACGAAGGGCTTGAACAACTGGGCCCCGATCTCGTCGATGATTCCCGTTCCCGTGTCGGAGACTTCCACCACGATATCGCCGCGTCCGTTGGAAGCGGTTCGGATGAGAAGCTCCCGCACTTCGCTGCTGCGCATGGCATCCATCGCGTTACGCATGAGATTCACCAGCACCTGTTGCACCTGAATCTTGTCCACGATGACCATGTCGGCGCCGGGGCTGAACTCGAAAATCGAGCGCACACCCAACTGCCGTGATCCGACCAGCGCCAGCGCCCCGGCTTCCTCGACCAGCACGCGGATATTTTCCGGGGTCTTCTCGGTTTCCCCGCGCGTTACGAATTCGCGCAGATGCCGGATGATCTGGCCGGCGCGGAGCGATTGTCGGACAATCTCTTCCAGCGCTTCGCGCATGCGGATCGCCAGCGCGTCGTCCATATCGCGCAGCAGCCGGGTGCAGCCCTGGGCATAGTTGGAGATCGCCGACAGAGGCTGGTTGAGTTCGTGGGCGAGGGTCGATGCCATTTCGCCGAGATCGCTGAGGCGTCCAAGCCTTGCCATCTCGCCCTGGATTTCCTGCAGCCGCGCCGCCGACTCCTCGCGCTCCGTCAGATCGCGAATGAACCCGGTGAAAAAGATCGAGTCGCCCATCCTCATCTCACCGACCGCCAGCTTCATGGGAAAGGTGGAGCCATCCTTTCGCTGTCCGACCACGACGCGGTCAACGCCGATGATCCGCTTTTCGCCCGTGGTCAGGTAGCGTTGCAGATAGCCGTCATGCTCACCGCGATAGGGTTCGGGCATCAAGACCCGGACGTTCTGACCGACGATCTCGTCCTCGCTATAGCCGAACTGGCGCGTCGCGGCAGCATTGAAGGATACGATCTTGCCGTCCCGTTCAATCACGACAGTCGCGTCGAGAACCGTGTCGAGGATCGAGCGCAGGTGCATCTCGCGGGCATCGAGGGCGCGTTCGGTCGTCGCGATTTTTTCCAGGGCATGACGCAGCGCCGCGCCGGCCAGAGTGATAACGCCGCCGGCCGTGACAAAGCCGACGGCGGTCAGAAGATCGCCGGAGAGCGCCGTCGATGACCTGCCGAAATAAAGCGAGCCGATCAGGGAGAGGACAAGCGCGAGCAGACCTGGCCAGATTCCCCCGGAGATGGAGGCGAAGAGAATCGCTGGCACGAACCAGGCGATGGGCGGATCATCAAGACCGCCCGGCAGCATAATGCCGAGCGCGACCGTTGCGACGACGGCCACCAGTGCCAGGGCATAAGCTGGAAGCCCTTCCGTCCGGACTGCGCCGGCCGCCCGCAGCAGAGGGCCTTTTGCTGCGGGGGTCCCATTACGTGGCACCATTGGTTGGTCGGACATCGCCTTGGAACCTTGCTGGAGCATTTCGGGGCCAGAAAACAGTAAACTCTGACAGGATCAAGAGAGCGCGGCGGCACGGATCTTCGGTGGGGCAGCCGAGGGACGGAAGCGAAGACGATCCACGTTGACCCCTTGAAACCCTCGGATATAGTGACCGCAAAAAAGACGATGCAGAGAAAATATTGCATTGCAACAGCAACGGCGGTGAATGGACTTATGGCCTGGCGCTGTCAAACGGGAGGGACAAAAATGAACAGCTTCAAATTGTTTGGAGGAACAGCTGTCGCGCTTGTCGTCACCATGGGCGTTGCGACCCTCGGTGCTACGGCTCCGGCTCTCGCCCAGATCAAGCTGGTCGGGGCCAGTCAGTTCGACGAGAACCATGCCTTCACCAAGACCATGCGCAAGTTCGAGGAGTTGGTGAAGGCCTGCTATACCGACGAGCCGGTCGAGTTCGAGATGCACCTGAACTCCGAATTGGGCCTGGAAAAGGATTACGTCGCCTATATGAACCAGGGCCTGTCGGTCGACTATGCCGTGGCGTCTCCCGCGCATATCTCGACCTTCTCGAACATGGCGCCATTGATGGACATGCCGTTCCTGTTTCGCGACGAGGAACACTGGAACAAGGTGCTTGAGCAGGATTTGCTAAAGCCCGTCGCCGACGACATCCTCGAAAAGGCCGACATTCGTCTCCTCGGCTATGCGGGCGGTGGCACCCGCAATGTTTTCGCCAACAAGCCGGTGACCAACATGGCGGAGCTCAAGGATTTGCCGATCCGCATGCAGGGTGCGCCGATCTGGACGAGCGTTTTCGATGCGCTGGGCGCCGCGCCCACAGTCATTGCCTATAACGAGGTCTATAACGCGATTCAGACCGGCGTGATCGACGCCGCCGAGAACGAAGCGGCCGGCGTCGAGCAGATGAAGTTCTACGAGGTCGGGCCTGATCTCGCTTTGACCAAGCATGCGATTACCATCCGTCCGCTGTTCATCTCCAACAAGACCTATCAGGGGCTGCCGGAGAAACTGCAGGGATGCATCGACGGGGCAGGCGCGGAGGCTGGCAAATTCGGGCGCGATATCGAGAGCGGCGAGGATTCCAAGAAGCTGCAGGCGATGGTCGACAAGGGCTGGATCAAGACCCACGAGTTCACCGAGCGCGACAAGATGCTGGAGGCGGCCAAACCGGTGTTGGAGGAATATGCCGCCGAACTCGGCGCGACAGACGTCCTGAAGGCCATACAGAACGTGCAGTGACGACGGATCGGTTGAGCTGCGCCGGGGCGAGCCATGGCCCGCTCCGGCGCGACTCTGCCACCACTGGTTTCGTTCGTTTCACCTCACAGGACGATCATGACCCGCGTTCTCGACGCCATCCACCTCGTGCTTAGGCTAGCGCTTGGACTGCTCATTGCCGGTCTGCTCGTCCCAGTCACGGCGCAGATCCTTTCCCGGTTCACCGGGATCGTCCCGCGCTACATCTGGACCGAGGAAATTGCGCGGTTCTGCTTCGTCTGGATGATCATGGTCGGCGCCATGTGCGCGGTGCGGGACGGCACGCATTTCGACCTGGAAGTGCTTCCGGTGTCAGCCAACGCCAAGGTCGAGGCGGCCAAACGCATTTTCGTCCAGCTCATGATCCTCGCGGTCGCCCTGATCTTCATCTGGTATGGCTGGGACTTCATGCTGTTCGGCTGGTACCAGAAGTCGGAAATCGCGGCCCTGCCGATGAACTGGATTTTCGTCGCCTGGCCTTTGACCGGCGTGGTGACGACGCTCTTCGTGATCGAAAAGATCGTCGAGGAGATCGCCGTCGCCAAAGGTACCGCGGCATGACGCCGGGCACTGTCGCGAGCATTTTGTTCGGTCTTCTGTTTCTTCTCATAATCCTGCGCGTGCCGGTCGCGTTCGCCCTGGCGCTTGCCTGCATCCCGGTTTTCTTCATCGAGCCTCGCCTGACACCGGTGCTGGTGCTGCAGGAGATGTTCCGCTCCTACAATTCCTTCGTCCTTCTGGCCGTGCCGTTCTTTCTGCTCGCCGCCAATTTGATGAACGCGGCCGGAATTACCGACAGGCTGATCCGCCTGTCCCGCGCGATGGTCGGCCACCTGCCGGGCGGGCTCGGCCACGTCAACGTGGTCGTCTCGATGTTCTTCGCCGGCATTTCCGGCAGTTCCACCGCCGACGCGGCGGGGATCGGGTCGCTGCTGATTCCGCAAATGAAGAAGGAAGGTTTCTCCCCGTCCTTCTCCGTGGCGGTCACGGCCTGTTCGTCGGTGATGGGCGTCATCATTCCCCCGTCGATCCTGATGGTCGTCTGGGGCGGCTTGATGTCGGTGTCGATCGGCGGCCTCTTCGTCGCCGGCATCCTGCCCGGCATCCTGATTGGGATGGCGATGATGGTGGCGGTGTACGTCTATGCCCGCCGGCATGGCATGCAACCGCACGGCCGCGCGACGCTTGGCGAATTCGCCAGCGCTCTGGTGGGGGCTCTGCTGGCGCTGCTGACGCCGGTCATCATCGTTGGCGGTATCGTCGGCGGTCTGTTCACGCCGACCGAAGCATCGGTCGTCGCTGCGCTCTATGCACTCGTTCTTGGCCTGATCGTCTACCGCGCGGTCGGTCCGCGCGAAGTCGCCCATGTCTTCTATGATACCGGCCGGTTTGCGGCGATCGCCCTGTTCTGCATCGGCACCGCGAGCGCCTTTGGCTGGACGCTGGCCTATTTCAGAATTCCCGCGGCCCTTGTCAGCTATGTGCAAGTCCTGGATCTTGGAATCGTCGAAATGGGTTTCGCGGTCGCGATCGCCTTCCTGATCATCGGCCTCTTCATCGACGCCATTCCGGCCATCATCATCCTCGGCACCGTGCTCTATCCGGTGACCCTCGAGGTCGGGATGCACCCGATCCACTTCGCCATGATCGGCATCATCAGCCTCGCCTTCGGTCTGGTGACGCCGCCATACGGGCTCTGTCTGCTGATCTCGTGTTCGATCGGCGGGATTCCGGTGAAGGCGGCGATGCGTGACGTGGCGTTCATCCTGCTGCCGATGCTGACCATCCTGGTGCTGGTCGTTCTTTTCCCTTCCATCACACTCTGGCTACCACGCCTCTTGATGCCGCAGTTCGTCAACTAATCCTTCGACGCGCCACGTCGGGCGAGAGGCTCGAAACATTGGGCGATCGCGAGGATATCCCAGTCCGCTCCGCCGGGGCCAAAGACCATCAGACCCGTCGGCAGCGATCCGGCGGCATGCATCGGGATCGTCGCGGCGCAACCGTCAAGACAATTGACCGTCGATGGATTGCGTAGAACCAGGGCGTTGAGCCGATCGTAATCGGCCTCCACCTCCGCGATCAGCGGCGGAACGATCGGAATCGTTGGGGCGATGAAGGCGTCGAAATCCGCCGCGAGACCGACAAAGGCGGCCTGGGCGGCGGATCGCTCCACCCGCGCGTGCTTTTCCTCGTCCGGCGCGAAGCTCGCCGCGGCCATGATCCGCTTGAGCACCCGCGGGTCGCCGACCGTCTCCAGCGCATCGAGATGATCGGCGTGGGCGCGGTGCGCTTCCGAGGCCACGATCACCCGATTGATCGCTCCCGCCTGGGCGAGGGCCGGCATGTCGACGTCGACTAGCTCGACGCCGTTGTCGGCCAGCACCTGGAGGACGGAGGCGAAGTCGGCAGCCACCTGCTCGTCGAGGCCCTCGGTGAGAACCGTGCGGACGACACCGATTCGCAAACCCTTGGTTTCCCGTCTTGGCAAGGTTGGCGGTGACTCGCCACTGAGGACGGCATGGACGCCAGCGCAGATCCGGATATCTCTGGCGAGGGGGCCGACGCTGTCGTAGGACTGCGACAGCGGAAAGGCACCGTCGAGCGGCACCTTCGCTTGGGTCGGCTTGAAGCCGGCCAGCCCGTTGAACGCGGCCGGGATGCGCACGGAACCGCCGGTGTCCGATCCAAGCGCGACATCGGCGAGGCCGAGAGCCACGCTGAGCGCGCCGCCCGACGTCGATCCGCCCGGTATTCGCGACGGGTCGTAGCTATTGCCGGGCGTGCCGAAATGCGGATTGAGCCCGACGCCGGAATAGGCGAATTCCGACATGGTGGTTCGACCGAAGGGGATGGCGCCCGCCGCTTTCAATCGTGCCACAGCGGTGGCGTCCGCTTCGGCCGGCGCTCTGTCGGCCAGATAGACGGACGCCGCCGTGGTAATCTCGCCAGCTTCATCGAAGAGGTCCTTGATCGAGATGGTCAGGCCGGCGAGGGGGCCTTGCCGCAGGGTGGGGTCGCGATCAAGCGCTTCCGCCGCACGCATCACTTTTACCGCATCGAAGCGGGTGAAGATTCTCCCGACCGCCTCATCGCTCAAGGCTTCAACCCGGCCGATCGCGGCGGCTGTTCGCTCGGCCGCTCGAAAGCTGAGACGGCCGGACAGGCGGCTTAGAGGCGAGAGGCCGGGCATGGGAATTCCTCCTGCTTGTCAGCGGCAGGCCGAGGCGCCGCCCTTATGGTTCGACAGAGCTCTGCTTGGCTCGTTTTCGGGTGAACGGTGGCCGAAGGACACGCCTTCGCCGTAGGCGGCATGCTTCACTCACCAGGATTTTGTCGGTCGTCCTCGTTACAGGACCGGGGACTCATTCGGGTCCCTGAGCCGTCGAACGTTGGAGACCTCTTCGCCAAGCTCGACCATGCCGATTTTCTCGATCAGCATGGTCGGAGCGAGGCGCTGAACGTCCGATTATCCGCCTCGATCAGCCGTCGAACCGGCCCGAAGCATGGGCCAGCATGGTGTAGACCTTGCCCGTGTCCGACGTGAGATAGGTCTTTGTGAGGTTGTTCTCAGGATCTTTCTTCGCGATATCGCCGAGCAAGCTCTCGAAGTCTGAGAGATAGCGGTCCACGGCCTTCTTGAACTCGCCGTCGCGCTGATATTTGCGACGGATTTCGTCGAAGGTCTGCTGCCCCTTCATCGTGTAGAGACGGCGGGTAAAGACGTTGCGTTCGCCGCTGCGATAGCGGTCCCACAGCTCGACCGATGCCTTGTGGTCGATGGCCCGCGCGATATCGACGGACAGTGAATTCAGCGAGTCCATCACCGAGTCTGGCGAACGGGCCGCTTGCGGCGAACGCACTGCCGGCTGCGGCTCGTCTGGATTCAACGCGGAACTTCCACCCTGCTCCTCGTCGCGCGAGGCCCGACGCAGAAGGTCCGACACCCAGCCGCCCGAACGGCCGCCAGCTTCAGGAGGGCCTGCCGTCTCGCCTGATTGTGCCGCCGGGCGCATCGGCAACGAGTGGTCGCCGCTGGGCCGAGGCTCGGTCGAGCGCATCTCGGCAGACTTTGCCGGTGTGGTTCCCGTGCGGCTTGGCGGATCAAAGTTCGAGCCGCGCAGGTCCCGCGCCAGATTTCCGTCAGTCATGAAGGACGCCGCGATCTGCTCCTCGACATCGCGTTCCTGCTCCTCCGTCAGCTCGGCATCCGGGGAGGGCTGCGTTGTCTGCGGTGCCACCCGGCGCTTTGCGCTGGCCGGTTGCGGAGCCGCCGCAGCGGACCGCGTCGGCGCCGCGCCACGAGTCGACACGTCGAAGGCGCGGCCGGATTGAGAGACGACTTCGGAAAGATCGCGCAGTGCCCGGATCTGGTCCGAGACCGCCCGCCGCATCGCCTCGGTGCTCGTGCGCGTTTCCTCCGGCAATTCGACGACACCGCGTTTGATCTCGCTTCGGGTCGCTTCGAGCTCCTGGCGAATCTCAGCGGCAGTGCGGCGCATTTCCTCGGTTGCGCCTTCGAAACGCTGGCTCGCGTCCTCGATCACCGACTGGACCGCATCGCGCATGGCCTCGGCCGTGGCACGCGATCGCTGTTCCGCTCCCTGCATCTTGCGATCAGCCTCGCCGAGGGTTTCCCCGACCTCGGAAGAGAGCCGCGTCGAGATCAGACGGGAGCGCTGTTCGGTCCGATCGAACAGGCCGTCCATGACCCCCTCGAAGGAACGCATCAGCTCGCCGATTTCCTCGGAGCGCTTTACCAGCCCGGCTGAGAGCTCTTCGATGCCGCCATGTCCACCCTCCAGGGTGGAGCGCAGCGTGGCCTCGCTGGTATCGATGAGTTGCACGGCCTCTGCGAGGACGGCTCCGTGCTCCTGAAACCGGTCGGCGATGCTGGCGACCTTGGAGAAGGCGGTCATCGACAGCTTGTCGAGACGCTCGACATTGCTTTCCAGAAGGCGCGAGGACAGCGAGATCGAATTGGAGGCCTGCTCGGCGCCCTGCGTGAAGCGCGTCCCGCTCTCCTGCAAAGTCGCGTCGATTGCACCGAGATTGCTCGCGGTTTCCTCGACGAGCCCGCGCAGCGAACCACTCGTCTGCGACAGGCGGCCGATCAGGGATCCAACCTCGTGCTGCAGCTGATCGCGCATATCCGCAACGAGGCCGACTGCGGTTGACGTCTTCTCGTCCAATGCGCCGAGAATCTCGTTGGAGGACTGATTGAGACTATCGATCGTTTCGCTGGCCCGCCGGCCGAGCGCGGCGACGAGAGCTGCGTTCTCCGCCCGGAGGCGCTCGGAGGCATCCCTGGTACTATGTTCGAGCAATTGGGCGAACTCGGACCCGTTCTCGCCGAGGCGATCGAACATCGGCCGGGCCTCTTCGTCGAGAATACGCGAGATATCCGCCGTGCGCGCGCTCAACAGTGTGGTCAGATCGCGGGTCTTGGCATCGAGTTCCTCGCCCATCATCCGGGCGCGGGCCGCGATCGCCTGCTCGGACTGACTCATCCTGTTCGACAGGTCTTCGCCGACCGTTCCAGCGCTTTCCAGGAGTTGCTCGCGGGCGCGCTCGGTCTCGACCCGGATCGCGCTCGAAATCGAGGCGAGGTGGTCGGCGAGCTCGCGGCTCCGAACCATCATTTCCTCGCGCGCGCCGTCGGCGTCGCGAAGCAGGCTCTGCGAGGCGTCCGTAACGTCGCCGCGCAGTTGCGAGGCAACCTCCATGACGCCGTCACGCATCGACTGCGATGCGTTGGCGAGCTCGCTGCGGATAAGCTCCGTTGCCCCGGAGAGTTCGCTGCTGAGCGTGTTCGAGCTCAACATTTCGGACAAGCGCTCCGAAACGCCGGCAAGTTCCTCCGTAAAGCGCTGCGAACGCTCCTCAAGGGTTCCCGCCACGCGGTCGGTTTCCGTGCGCAACTGGTACGAGGTGCCGGACAGTCGGCGTGCAAAGCCTTCCGTGTTTTCGCGCAGCGCGACTTCCGCCACTTCGGTCATTTCACGCATCTTCGCCGAGGCATTTTCGACCTGGCTCGCGATCTCACCGGCATCGGCAACAAATCGCTCGCGGCTTTCGTCGCCCGCCGAGCGAATCCGCTCGCTGGCCGCGCCGATCTGGGCCGCGAAGCTCTCGGTGTTGCGGGCCAGCTGGCTCTCAACGGACGTGGTGATCCCGGCGAGGCTGTCGACGAGGGCCAGACGCTGTCCGGCGAGTTCCTCGCGCACGCCCTGTCCCTCTTCGCGCAGGCGACTCGACAGATCGGCCATGGTCCTGGCAAGTTCATCCGCTTCGGTGGCGAACCGCGTGCGCGATTGCTCGGACAGCGAACGGATCACTTCCGCCGCGCCGCCGATGTTTTCGGCAATCCGGCCGCCTTCACCGACGAGGGTGGCGCTGGCCTCGGCCGAGCGGCTCGCCAGATCATCGGCCAGGGCGCCGAGACGCTCGGCAAGACGATCGGCTTCACCGGCGATCTTGACGCGGGCCTCTTCTCCGGACGCCAGGAACAAGCGATCGATGCCGGAGACACTTGCGGAAATCTTGTTGCCTTCGGCTTCGAGGCTCTCGCGGGCGCGGCCCGTTTCCTCGCTCAACGCGGTGGTGGCCGCCGTCACCGTTTGACGGAGCGATTCCGCGATCATCGCAGCGCGATTGTTCAACGTACGCTCGACATTGCCGAGGCCCCGCTCGAGCGCGGCGGAGATCGCGTCGGTCCGCTCGTCCAGCGCGCCGGTGAGGGTGGTCGAGCCGGTTTCCAACGCCGATACGAGATCGTTGCGCCGAAGCTCCAAGGACGACGAGACGTCACCGACACTTTGCTCGATGGCGCGGCGGACGTCATCGGCACGGTCGCCGAGTGTTGCGGCTGCGGAGCGCGCGGCTTCCTCGACGATCGCGGCGAGGCTATCGCGACGCTCTTCAAGCACCGAAGCGAGGCGTAGATCGGCATCGAACAGCGCGTCGCTGATACCTTTGACGCGATCCTCGATTGCCGCGGCGATCGACGCGCGGCCGGAATCGAATTCCTCGCCGATCCGAGCCGTGCGCTCGTCGAGACCGGCAAGGAGTGATCCCTGCGAGCCGTCGACAACGGCGTGAATCGCCGCCATGCGCTCGTCGAGACCATCGACCAGAATGGTGCGCGCCTCCTCGACAATGCCGCGTAGCGCGGCCGTGCGGGCATCCAGCCCTTCGCCGACGCGCATCACCCGATCGCCGATCTCGTCGGCGATGATGCGGGTACGCCCGTCCAGATCACCGATCAACGTCTCGCGACCTTCGGCCATGACGGAGCGAATGGTCTCGAAGCGGCCATCGAGTTCGTCACGCAGAGAGGTCGCGACCCCATCCGCCGCGTTTTGTAGCTGTGCGGTCCGTTCGTCGAGACCCTCGACCACGAGGGACAAGGCGCTCTCGATCGCCGCGAGCTGGGACCCGGCGCTGACAGCGATCCGATTTCCAAAGTCCTCGGTCCGCTCGTCCATCTCGCCGCGCAGGCGCTCGGTGTTTCTGTCGACGTCTCCAACGATCGCAAGGCGCGAATCCTCGATGACGGTTCGCAGCGACTGGACGCGCTCGGAGAGCTCGTCGGCGACATGGCGCACGGCGTCGTCGAAGCCGCCGGAAATTCCGGCAATTCGTTCGTCGAGCGCGGCCAGAAGGGCGCTGTGGCTTTCTTGCGAAGCCGACCGCAACAGGCTCGTTCGTTCGTCGAGCGTCGTGCGAATGGCTTGTTGACGCTCGTCGAGAAGGTTGGCCAACGCGCTCGTCCGTTCGTCGATACCCTTGGCCAAGGCACCCTCACTCGCGCCGATGAGGTCTTCCATGCGAGCAACGGTTTCCTCGATGGCGGTAGTCAGGCTGGAACCACGCTCTTCGAGGTTGCCGAGCAGACTCTGCTGCGCGAAAGCGAAGGATGCGTCGAGATTCTCGCCGTGAGAGGCAATGGTCTCTTCGAGCGCGCTTGCCCGGCCATCGAACGCCGTACGCACTCCTTCCGCCCCGCGTTCGATCGAGGCCTCGATCTCGGCGCGGCGTTGTTCGAGCAAGGTCTCGAGGCGCTCCGCCGTCCGCTCCAGGGCAGCGTCCATCTCGTCGGCCCGCTGCGCAATATTGTCGACGCGGCTGTCACTGGCCAGATCGAAGGCCAACAAGCGATCGTCGATGGTGCCGGCGAGCTTGCCCGTCCGTTCTTCCATCAGACCGTCGAAGCCCGCAACACGCTCGTCAAAGAGGGCGCGCAATTCGCTCGTGCGGGCCTCGAGCGCCATCTGCGTCAGCGCTACCGCATCGCTGGCTTTCATCGAAAGATCCGAATGGCCGGACTGGAAGGCCTCGACGATCTCCTGTGTCCGCTCGGAAAGGACGCCCGCGAAGTCCTTGGTGCGCGTCTCCAGAGCCGCCGTGATGCGATCGGTCGAACGCTCGATCGCATCGGCCCGCTGTTCGATGTTGGTGACCAGCAAGCCGCCGCGGTCGGCCAATGTGCGATCGATCGACGCAATCCGTTCGTCGAGATCGCCGATGGTCCGGCTGTTGGCGTCGGCGAGAATCTGGGTGGCGCGCTCGGTGCGCTCGACGAGGCTGGTGTCGAGGACCTCCAGGAAGCGTCCGGATTCTTCCTCCAGTTTCCGGCTGCGCGAGTCGACGCTCTCGGTGAGACTGGTGAGGAACAAACCGTTCTTTTCGCCGATTTCGCGCATCCGCTCCTCGAACGCGCCATCCAGGCTGGCCAGGAAGGTTTCGCCGTCCATCGCGATGCCGATGGCACGGTCGTCCAGAACGCTGGTGAGATCGGTGAGGAATTTCTCGCTGTTCGCCGCGAGCGTCTCGCCACGTGATTTCAGCAGGCCGGAGGCCGCGTCGCCTGATGCGACAAGGCGGCTCTGGATGTCATGGCCCACGGAATCGAGCTGCTCGAGCAGTTCCACCGACCGGTTCTTGATCTCGGCCGTCCGATTTTCCAGGAGGCGCCCGACCTCGTCGCCGGTCGCGCTCAGCCGTTCGCTCGCCGCGTCGCCCGCCCCAGTGAGCCGGGCCATCAGGCTCTCGCTGTTGGCGGCAATGGTTTCACTGGCGAGGCGGCTGCGCTCCTCGAACATGGCTATGAAATTCTCGCTACGCTTCACATGGTCGCGGGCAAATGCCTCGCCGCGCTCGTCGAGCAGACTGGTGAAACGCTGGGATGCCTCCTCGATCCGCTGCAGGATGTGTTCGGACGTCTGATCGACATCCTCCACGAGCCGCTGATGCGAACCGACGACGGAGGAGCGGAGGTGCTCGGCGTGCGACAGCATCGCCTCACGCTCTGTTCCCAGATCCTGGACGAGCGTGCGAATCTTGCCTTCGTTGTCGGCATACGCCCGCTCGAGGGCACCGACCTCGGTGCTGATGATGTTTTCCAGATCGGAGGTGCGCGACAGTGCGCGCTCGACGCCCTCTCCGAGAGCGGCCACCTCGCGACGAACCGCCTGGCCGACGCTCATCACCCGTTCCGTCGCGATCGTTTCGGGCTCGGCGAGACGCAGCGCCACTTCGGCGAGCGAACGGCTTGTCAGGCGCAAATCGGCGGCACGACGGATCATCACGGCGAAGGCGAAGATCAACAGGACCGGAACGAGGGCGACGGCCGTCAGCAGGAGCAGGTCACGCTGCCGCGCCGGACTGACCAGGCCGCTGGAAAGCGTGGCGACATCGATGCCATAAAGACCCGATGCCATGAAGCCGACAAAGCCGATCCAGGCGATCGATACGGCAAGTGCGATCCATATCGGAGCGCTGGAGGCCCGCCGGTCGAGCAGCGCTTGCGCCATGACGGTCGTGCGTCTTTGCTCGTCGTTGGCGGCGGACTGGGCGTAGGCGCGCGGCGGTTCCGCGCTCCGAGGCGCCGACGGTCCCACCGTCGCGGGCTCGCCAGCCTGTTGAGGACGCGTGGAAGTGCCGCTATCGCGGGACGGTCTCGCAGTCGAATCCGGCGCGATATTTGACGGCCGAGCTGCTTTCTCGCTGGGAGCCGCACTTATCGGAGCTTTCGCACGGCCACCGCCGACCAGGTCGGAAACCGAAGCGCGTCTTGCTCCGCCAGAGGGGGCGGCGTTTTCTTCCGTACGCAGGCGGCCTGCCGTTTCATTGATCTGCCGCTCGAAATCGTCGAGCGAAAATTCGACCTTCGTCGCATCGGCGGATGCGCTTTCCTCGAGATGACCTGACGCCTCCTTCAGATCGTCCGTATTGCCCGGTTCCTCGAAATCGACCCGAAGCGCCTCTTCGATTTCGTTGACCGCGTCGTCAGTGAGCGGGTCGAAGGATTTGGTCTTGGACATCGCTGTCGCGCCTCAATACTCGTTACTATGAACCCGTCACGCCGACGGTCGCCGCGGCGGAGCAAGAGAGTAGCGCCCCCAACCGATGCGGCATGCGCAGATGCCTGGTCGACCGGAGGCGGCTGACAGGCAGTTTCGCATGCTTCATGCTAGTTAGCGACGTCGTTGAAAGAAACCGTAAAACGGGCCGATAGGTACAAGTTTAAACATAAGGTTAACGATCTGGCGAGAAATGCACAGAATTTTCGATCATGGCCGTGGGAGCAAGGGTTGCGCCGCAGCCGCACTGCACCATCAGGCCGCCGCACACCTTTATTCTTCCAAAAAATTTAAGCTTATCTCCACCCTGACTGCTGATGGTGGAGGCTGCGATGCAACTGGGATTGAACAGGATAGCCGGTCGAATCGCGGATGTCAGGTTCGGAGAATGAGTATGGCAGCGGCAACACGGCAGATGGAAGAGGCTTCTACCATCGAATTGGCGGACGGTGCGGTCCGATGTCCGTCGGGGCGGCGGCCGATCGATTTGGTGCACCTCGCCCGTCAGACCTCGGGCGATCGGGGGCTTGAGACCGAAGTGCTCGGGCTCTTGCTGCGGCATCTCGAATTGTTCGAAGGCCGCCTTGAAATTGCTAGCGAAGACGAATGTCGATTTATCGCTCACGCGCTGAAAGGGACGGCCCGTAATATCGGCGCATTTCCGCTTGCCGACGCGGCCCAGCGCTTCGAGGACTCGGTTCTCGACGACGAGGCTGTCGCGGCCTTGCGTTCTGAACTCGATCAGACCGCTCGGTTTGTCCGCGCGCTACTCGGCTAACGCGGCCGCCCTCGCGTCATCGTCGCTTTCATCGTGTTCCTGTTGACTTTCGTCGGCGCCAAACTCTAACGAAGCAAATGAGCGAGCCTTAGCCCGTTCGGTCCGGGCAAGGCGCGCGCGATGGCCAGGACATCATTGGTCCTTGGTCCGGTGTTTCTTGGCCCCGTCTGTTTGGGGGGCGATCCTGTCCCCGAAATTGAAAGCAGAGCGTTGCAGGCATGACAAAGATCACCTTCCTGGCCCCGGACGGAACCCGTTACGACGTCGATGCGCCGAACGGCTCGACGGCAATGGAGAACGCGATCAAGAACGATGTCCCCGGGATCGAAGCGGAATGCGGCGGCGCCTGCGCATGCGCGACCTGCCACGTCTATGTCGACGACGCCTGGACGCAAAAGACTGGCGAGCCCGAGGCGATGGAAGAGGACATGCTCGACTTCGCTTACGATGTCCGTCCGAACTCGCGGCTGTCCTGTCAGATCAAGATCCGCGACGAACTGGACGGCCTCGTTCTGACCGTGCCGGAACGCCAGGCCTGAAAGGCGCGCCGCGTCCCCTTTCGCGGGGAAAAAGCCCAACGGAGACTTGTTTCGATGCAGCGCGTGAAGACCGATGTGGTGATCGTCGGGGCCGGCCCGGTCGGGCTGTTCGCCGTATTCGAGCTCGGACTCTACGATCTCAAATGCCATTTGATCGACATTCTAGACCGACCCGGCGGTCAATGTGCCGAGCTCTACCCCGAAAAGCCGATCTACGACATTCCCGCATGGCCGGTGATTTCGGGCCACGACCTCACCGAGAAACTGCTGCAGCAGATCGAGCCGTTTCACCCGACCTTCCACTTCAACCGCATGGTGACCAGTCTGGAGCGGCTCGAGGGGGGCAGTTACCTGGTGACGACCGACGAAGGCGAGGAATTCGAGTGCAAGGTCGTCGTCATCGCGGCCGGGGGCGGCTCATTTCAGCCCAAGCGGCCGCCGGTGCCGGGCATCGAGGTCTATGAAGGCACCAGCGTCTTCTACTCGGTGCGCCGCATGGACGAGTTCCGTGGCCGTGACGTCCTCATTGTCGGTGGCGGCGACTCCGCGCTGGATTGGACGCTGAACCTGCAGCCGATCGTGAAAAGCCTAACCCTCGTTCACCGACGCGACCAGTTCCGCGCGGCGCCGGACAGCGTCGCCAAAATGATGGCTTTGCGCGAAGCGGGTAAGGTCACATTCCAGATGGGGCAGGTGACGAGTATCGTCGGCCGCGACGGCGTCATGCAAGGCGCCATCGTCAAAGGCCCCGACGGCGACGTCGAGGTGACCGCCGACCGCATGCTGCCGTTCTTCGGTCTGACGATGAAGCTGGGACCAGTCGCCAACTGGGGGCTGAACCTTCACGAAAATCTCATTCCCGTCGATACCGCCAGATTCGAGACGTCCGAGCCGGGCATTTTCGCCATCGGCGACATCAACTGGTATGAGGGCAAGTTGAAGCTGATCCTCTCCGGCTTTCACGAGGCGGCGTTGATGACGCAGGCGGCCAAACGCATCGTTCACCCCGACGACCGGGTGGTGTTTCAGTACACGACGTCTTCGACCAATTTGCAGAAGAAGCTGGGGGTCGGCGGAGCCAGATAGGCAAGGAGCGGTTCTCCCACCGACTCCAGGCGACGCCGGCGCTCACGAACCATCGCCCGTGGGCGGCTTTGCGCCCTTGGTCACAGAGGTGCCGCCGCTTTTTAGATCCTACCCGCCGGCTTCGCCCCACAGATTACGATTAAGGGCGCGCCGGAGCCGGAAATTGACTTCACGACCTTCGATTGTGTCGAATTCGATCTGCGCCTGCTCGTGGCCGGCAAGATAGCGCTGCGTGACCGTGTTCACATGCATTTCCATGTCGGCGCAGGTTCGCTCAGTTCGCAGGTTCCTGACCGCCATCTCCATCCGCTTCAGCCACGTCTTGGCAATGGTCGCGTGCTGGTTCTCATGCCGTTTGATGTCTGCTTCGAGCGTCCGCCAGACCAGCACCGTGCGCGCGGAAACACGCTTGGGTGGCGTCCATTTCGGCAGGGTGATGTGCAGTGTGAGCCCCAGATCCGCGCGGTCAACCGCACAACCTTTGGTAACCTTCTTGTAGGTCACCTTGCCGTCGAATTTCACCTCGGTCGCACCGGGGTGGCGCAGGCCGGTCTCGGCGACATAGGGACCCTGTCGGTTGAGGTCCTCGTCGAGTTCGGCAAGTGTCGAGCCGCGAACGGCGAAATAGCTGGTTTCCTGATCGACCGATCCGGCATGGGCGACGCCCGCCCATAGCCAGGCAAGACCCACCACGATCGACCCCATCCCCGCGCGCATTGCACAGATTCCTTGCGACAAGAAGTTCGTAAGGGACACGCTACCCGATCGCGCACGCAACACAAGCGCCGCCCATCGGCCGTCATAAAACACATGGCCGTGGAACGCCGGTGCTAACGGCCGGCTCCTTGTACGACCGGCCCGTCCGACATCCGCCTTGACAGCGCCTCAGTAAATGGAACATAAAGCGAACATCGAACAAAAAGGGAACTCACTATGCTCACCTTCGCCAAGGACTTGCTGTCTCTCGCCGCTGTGTCGGGTTTCGTCCTCAGCCTGAGTCTTCTGATCCACGCGGTTTAATGCAACGTTTTCTGGGGATCGGACGGTTCGGGTCTTACCCCGTCGAATGGCGTGGGTTACCTCTTGGGCGATGCGCGTAGGGCTTTGCTCTGACGCGCGGTTTGCGAGGAAACGGGACGGGTCCTCCAATCGGTATCGTGCCGCGGTGCCGGAGCCAGTAAAGACGGGGTGATCGGCCATGACGGAACCGGTGGAATGCGATCCGAAATTCATTCACCTTCGGGTCCATAGCGCGTTTTCGCTGCTGGAAGGCGCGTTGCGGCTGGACCAGATCATCCAGTTCGCCAAGACGGACGGATTGCCGGCGATCGGGATCAGTGACACGAACAACCTGTTCGGCGCACTGGAGTTTTCCGAAAAGGCCGCGAAGGCCGGCATACAGCCGATTATCGGATGTCAGCTCGACGTCGACTTTGGCGATACCGAGTCTGAGGAGCGCGGCGGCCGCAAGGACCGGAATTTGGCGTCGATCGCGCCGCTGGTGTTGATCGCCGCGAGCGAGGTGGGGTTCGCCAATCTCGTCGAAATCGTTTCGCTAGCCTATCTCGGACATCCGGATAACCCCAAACCGCACGTCTTGTTCGATTGGGTGGCGGAGCGTGCCGAGGGGGTGATCGCCCTGACTGGCGGGCCGCTGGGGCCGATCGGCGCGGCACTTGCCGCCGACCGGGAGGCGATCGCCCGGACCCGGTTGGAGCGTCTGGCGGCGATCTTCGGCGACCGGCTTTATGTCGAACTGCAGCGCCAGGAAGGGCGGAGCCGCAAGGTGGAGGCCGGAACGGTTCGGCTAGCCTATGATTTCGCGCTTCCCCTCGTGGCGACCAACGAGCCGTTCTTTTTTGGCCGAGACGATTTCGAGGCCCATGACGCGCTGATGGCGGTGGCGAGCAACCGGCTGGTCAGTCACGAGGATCGGCGTCGGCTTTCGCGGGACCACAGCCTCAAATCGCAGGGCGAAATGGCGGTGCTGTTCGCCGATTTGCCGGAAGCCCTTCACAATACGGTCGAGATCGCCCGGCGTTGTTCCTACCGGCCAACGACGCGGGCGCCGATCTTGCCACGTTTCGCCGGCGCCGACGCCGACCCGGTCGAGGCGGAGGGCGCGGAAACCGCCGAACTTCGCCGGCAGGCCGTCGAAGGCTTGGAGAAGCGGCTCGCGGCGCACGGCCTGGCCCCCGGCGAGACCGAGGCGAGCTACCGCGAGCGCCTGGATTTCGAGCTGTCGATCATCGAGCGTATGAAGTTCCCAGGCTACTTCCTGATCGTTTCGGACTTCATCAAGTGGGCCAAGGGGCAGGGGATTCCGGTCGGACCCGGCCGTGGTTCGGGCGCCGGTTCGCTGGTCGCCTATTCCCTGACGATCACAGATCTCGACCCGCTGCGCTTTTCGCTGCTCTTCGAGCGCTTCCTCAACCCCGAACGCGTCTCGATGCCGGACTTCGATATCGATTTCTGCCAGGAGCGGCGCGAGGAGGTGATCCGCTACGTCCAGGAGAAATACGGGCGCGAGCAGGTCGGCCAGATCATTACCTTCGGAACGCTCCAGGCGCGTGCAGTGCTACGCGACGTCGGCCGTGTGCTGGAGATGTCGTACGGCCAGGTGGACAAGCTCTGCAAGCTGGTGCCGCAGAACCCCGCCAACCCGGTGACACTCGCCCAGGCGCTGGTTGAGGAGCCGCGGCTGCAGGAAGCGCGCGAGAAGGAAGAGATCGTCGACCGGCTGATCTCGATCGCGCTGAAGCTGGAGGGGCTCTACCGCCACGCCTCGACCCACGCGGCGGGGATCGTCATCGGCGATCGGCCGCTATCGCAGCTCGTGCCGATGTACCGCGATCCGCGCTCTGACATGCCGGTGACCCAATACAATATGAAATGGGTCGAGCCGGCGGGCCTGGTCAAATTCGACTTTCTGGGGCTGAAGACCCTGACGGTGCTGCAGACGGCGGTGCAGCTCATTGCCCGAAAAGGCATCGAGATCGATCTCACGGCTATCCCGCTCGATGATGCCAAGAGCTACGAGATGATGACCCGCGGCGAGACCGTGGGCGTGTTCCAGGTGGAATCGGTCGGTATGCGCAAGGCGCTGATCGGTATGCGCCCGGACCGGTTCGAGGACATCATCGCCCTGGTCGCGCTCTATCGGCCGGGTCCGATGGAGAACATCCCGACCTATAACGCCCGCAAGCACGGGGAGGAGGAGCCGGACTTCATTCACCCGATGATAGCGCCGATTCTGAAGGAGACGCAGGGCGTCATCATCTATCAGGAACAGGTGATGCAGATCGCGCAGGTGCTTGCGGGATACTCGCTTGGCGAAGCCGACCTCTTGCGCCGCGCGATGGGCAAGAAAATTCGCGCGGAGATGGACAAGCAGCGGGTCCGTTTCGTCGAGGGCGCGGTCAAGAACGGTCTGCAAAAGGCCCAGGCGAACATGATCTTCGACCTGCTGGCCAAGTTTGCCGATTACGGCTTCAACAAGAGCCATGCGGCGGCTTACGCCCTGGTGGCGTATCAGACGGCCTATCTGAAGGCGAACCATCCGGTCGAGTTCCTGGCCGCCTCGATGACCCTCGACGCGGGCAACACCGAAAAACTCAATGATTTCCGCATGGATGCCATGCGGCTCGGCATCGCGGTCGTGCCGCCATGCGTCCGGACATCCTACAAATCCTTCGAGGTGGGTGAAAACCGAATCTTCTATGCCCTCGCCGCGATCAAGGGCGTCGGGGAACATGCGGTCGAGCACATCGTGGAGCGACGCGGCGACGTGGGTTTCGCCTCGCTGGAGGATTTCTGCGCCCGGATCGACCCGAAGATCGTCAACAAGCGCACGCTCGAATTCCTGATCGCGGCGGGCGCGCTCGACTGTTTCGGCCACGATCGGTCGCTGTTGAGCGGCAATATCGAACTGATGTCCTCTTATGCGCTGCGGGTCCATGAGGGGCGGACGTCGGGGCAGCACGACATGTTCGGCTCGGCCGGCGATGCGCCTGAGCCGCTGCGGCTCAACCCGGCGCCGTTGTGGATCGCGTCGGAGAAGTTGTTGCGGGAATTCCAGGCAATCGGCTTCTACCTCTCGGCCCACCCGCTGGACGAATACAAGGCGACGTTGAAGCGGCTGCGGGTGCAGACCCACGCGGAAGTCGTCGCTGGTGTGAAACGGGGCGCCAGCGCCGGCAAACTCGCTGGTACGGTCACCTCGCGGCAGGAACGCAAGACGCGGAGCGGCGGCAAGCTCGGAATTGTCCAATTGTCGGACCCCAGCGGCCAGTACGAGGTCGTACTGTTCTCGGAAGCCCTCTACGCCTTTCGCGACATGCTCGAGCCCGGCACGTCGGTGATCGTGACGGTGTCGGCGGAGGAACGGCCGGAGGGAATCTCGTTCCGCGTCCAGTCGGTTCAGTCGCTGGAAGACGAGGCGGTGCGCATGCAGAAATCACTGCGTGTCTTCATGCGCGACGCCGCGCCGCTGCAAAGTTTTCGCGGTCAGCTCCAAGGCGATGGCGACAGTGAGGTCTCGCTCGTTCTGGTCCGCGACGGCGGCGAACGGGAGATCGAGATCATGCTTCCGGGCCGCTACCGTGTCTCGCCGCAGATGGCGAGCGCCGTCAAGGCGGCACCAGGGGTCCTCGACGTCGAGCTTTTATAAGCGTTTGACGGGAAAGCCGCCAGCAGGGGGAGGGCGCGTGTCCTGTCGTGAGCCGTTCTTGGACTCCTGGGAAGCCGGGTCGTTTTCGTGTCGCCGTGCTGGGCGGGGCACCTCGGAATCGGCGGCCTGTCGGAACGTATAGCCGGTCTCGATCGAGCCTTGGCCGAAGCGGTCGCGCAGGCGATCGAGCGCTGCCTCCGCCTTGGCCCGCTTGGCAGCGCCCGGATCGACGAGATCGTCGGGGTCGGCAAGGGCGGCGGGCCCAAAATCCGCGCAGCCGATACCAATGAGCCGGAACCGCGTTCCATCGATCTCCTTTTCGATCAGGGCGAGACCGGTCTCGAATATCCGATCGGCCAGACGCGTCGGATCGTGGAGTTTGCGATTGCGGGTGCGTGTCCGAAAATCCGCGGATTTCATCTTGAGAACGATCGTCGAAGCGGACAGGTCGGTCGCTTTCAGACGTCGTGCGACCTTTTCGCTCAAGCTCCGCAGGACCGGGACAAGCTGGTCGCGCGTCGACAGGTCGTGATGGAACGTCGTTTCCGCCGATATGCTCTTCATGTCGCCGCGCGGATCGACCGTGCGGATGTCGATGCCGCGCGAGAGGCCGAACAATCGCTGGCCCATGCGGCCATATCGCCTCATCAGGTCGGCCTCGTCCATCGTCTGAAGCTGGCCGATGGTTGCGAGCCCGTCGCGCCGCAATGACCGGTCCATCGCTTCACCGACCCCCCAGATCATCGAGATCGGCTTGTCGCGGAGAAATGCGAGGGTTTCGGCGCGGCCGATCACCGAGAACCCCCGCGGCTTTTCCAGATCGCTGGCGATCTTGGCGAGGAACTTGTTGTGCGACAACCCGACCGAGACGCTGATGCCGAGGTCCCGTTCCACATCGCGCGCGAGACGCGCGAGGGTCAACGCCGGCGGTTGGCCGTGAAGCCGTTCCGTGCCGCTCAGGTCCAGAAACGCCTCGTCGATCGACAGCGGCTCGACCAGCGGCGTGATGGCCAGCATCATGTCGCGGACCGCGCGTCCGACCTCGGCGTATTTCGCCATGTTCGGCGGCAGCACAATCGCATCCGGGCAGAGCTTCAACGCCCTGAACATCGGCATGGCCGAACGGACGCCGTGGATGCGTGCGATATAGCAGGCGGTGGCGACGACCCCGCGGTGGCCACCACCGATGATCACGGGCTGCTGGCGAAGCTCCGGCCGGTCGCGCTTTTCGACGGCCGCGTAGAAGGCATCGCAATCGATATGGGCAATGGCGAGCTCGGCGAGCTCGCCATGACCGACGACCCGCGGGCTGCCGCAGGCGCGACAACGCGCTCCCGCCGTGGCGTCCCGGGCCAGGCAATCCCGGCAAAACCGCAAATGGGGTGGGATGGACATCACGACCTCGGACGATTCCCCGCGGCCAGATTAGCCAAGTCCGTTGGAAAAGGGAATTTCCGGCGATCCGACCGTCGCGATCTATTCAACCCGGTAGGACGCCAGAATGCTCTCGATGATCGTCTCGGCCTCGTTCCAATGGGCCGCCGCATGCGCGCCGGCAGGAAGCGGCGGCAGATGCGGCCGGAAGACGGTGTTTGCCATCAAATGCAGCAGATGTACCTCAGGCACGCTCTTGCGGACACCGGCAAGATTGGGCGGCAGATCGTCGGCGAAGACGAGCGGACCGGGCCAGCGTTCCGAGAGTTCAGCGACGATCGCGCCTTTCGAGCGCTCGGTTGCGATCATCGGATAATGCAGACCCTTTTTGTCGAGCAGGGCCCGCCGGTATGGATAGTAGGACGGCGTCATCGCTGTCAGAAATACGATGTCGGCCTTGCAGGACAGCCGGTCGAGAGCGGCGGCGACGCCCGCGACCAAGGGCTGTCGCGTTTCCTGGGTCTCGTAGAGGAGCTCGGTCACGCGATCCAGCTCCGACCCCGACAGGGCCGCTCCAGTCGAAATCGACCGGACGTTGCCGGTCAGCTTGAAGCTCTCAGGGTGGAGGCGCGCGCCGTGTTCCTCGAGCAGCCGGCCGAACGGATCGATGAATTCGAGGACGACCTCGTCGACATCCAGCACCAACAGCGCGTCATGGGACTTGGTCAGCGATGCGATCGGTGGACCGGCGGTGACGCTGCCGCGGCTCACGGTTGCTCCACAAATGCGCTGTCGCCCAACGCCTGCCGGGCTGCGGCGACCCGGGAAGGATCGGTTTCGGCGTCGGCCGCGAAGGCGAGGACCGTCGGCTCGTGTGCGAGAATGAAATCGAGAACCCCGGGTAAAAAGCCCGGTGTCGCGGCGGCTTGACGCAGCGCCGGCACGTCGAGTCCGGTCAGCGCCAGGAAGCGGTCGAACAGCGTCCGATCGGCAGCGATAAAGGCGAGCGCCGCGACCGCCAGGGCTTCCGCTTCCTGGCGATTCATCCCGGCGCCGCCAACGCCGCCGTGCAACCTTTTGTTATCGTTAAGAGATGGCAACCCGTCCATTCCCACTTCTTAAATCGAATCAGCGTAGAAGGGACCTCGATAGCGCAAGATCGCAAGTCGGTCGAGGCAAGGAGTGTCGCCCATGGCGAAGACCGTGATGATCGTCGAAGACAACGAACTCAACATGAAGCTCTTTCGCGACCTGATTGAGGCACATGGTTACGCAACCGTGCAGACTCGCAGCGGACTGACCGCGATGGATCTCGCCCGCGAACATCGTCCCGACCTGATCCTGATGGATATCCAGCTTCCGGAAATTTCCGGCCTCGACGTGACGCGTGACCTCAAGGCCGATCCCGAGCTGAGCAGGATCCCCGTGATTGCGGTTACGGCCTTCGCGATGAAGGGCGACGAGGAGCGAATCCGTCAGGGCGGCTGTGAAGCCTATATTTCGAAGCCGATCTCGGTCACCAAGTTCATCGACACCATCCGCTCCTTCCTGGGCGAAGCCTGAGGGCCGCGCCATGACCGCTCGAATCCTGCTCGTCGACGATATCGAGATGAACCTTCGCGTGCTCGAGGCGCGGCTGTCGGCCGAATACTACGATGTGGTGACCGCGATGAGCGGCGCGGACGCGCTGGAGATCTGCCGTAACCAGCCCATCGATCTCGTGCTCCTCGACGTGATGATGCCGGAGATGGACGGCTTCGAGGTCTGCCGCCAGCTGAAGGCCGACCCCCGCACGATGTATCTTCCCATCGTTCTGATTACCGCCCTCGATCAGCCCTCCGACCGGCTTGCCGGGCTTGAGGCGGGCGCCGACGATTTTCTGACCAAGCCAGTCCGCGATCTGCCGCTGTTCTCTCGGGTCCGCAGTCTGACGCGCCTCAAGCTGGTGACAGACGAATTGCGGCGCCGCGCCGAAACGGCGATCAACCTCGTCGCGGAGGAGCATGCCGGCGACGGGCGCGAGGTGCTCGCCAGGCTCGCCTTCTACGGGGAGGATGTCGACGAGACGCGGCGGATCCAGAAATATCTGAAGGGCGTGGTGCAGGTCGAGGCCGTCGCCGATGCGGCAAGCTTGATCGCCGCCGCCGTCAATGGGGCGGCCGACGCCGTGTTGGTCGACATGGCAGCAAAAGCGGTCGATCCGTTGCGGCTCGTATCGCAGTTGCGGTCGAACGAGGCGTCGCGGCTCCTGCCGGTCCTCGCGATCGCGGAAGCGGAAGATGATGAAACGGCTGCCCGTGCCCTGGAACTGGGTGCCAACGACTACATCCAGCGTCCGCTCGACCGCCACGAACTGATCGCCCGCATCCGAACCCAAATGCGGCGCAAACGCAACGACGAGCGCCTTCGGCAATCGGTCGAACAGACAATTGAGCTTGCCCTGTCCGATTCCCTGACGGGGCTGCATAATCGCCGCTTCTTCGAGACCCATCTCGCCACGGCCGTGCAGCGCGCTCGCACCACCGGAGCGAGCTTCTCGGTGCTGATCGCCGACATCGATCACTTCAAGCGGGTCAACGACGGCTGGGGGCACGAGGCGGGCGACCGCGTGCTCAAGCAGTTTTCCGCAAGGCTCAACGATTGCCTGCGTTCCAGCGATCTGGCGTGCCGGTTCGGCGGCGAGGAGTTCGCGATCCTGATGATCGACGCCGATTTCGACACCGCCATGTCGATCGCCGACCGTATCCGTCGCAGCGTATGCGATACACCCTTCGACATCGGCGGCGAAATGATCGATGTGACCGTCAGCGAAGGCTTTGCCGTCTTCGACGGCGCGCGCGACGACGCGGCGAATTTGGTGAGGCGGGCCGACCAGGCGCTTTATGCGGCCAAGCGCGGCGGCCGCAACCGGGTCGGTACCGCGGAGGCGGCTTGAAAACAGACCGGAGGTTGCAACGGCGGTTTGGCCTCTCGACCTCGGAAGCATCGGCCCCGTAGGGAGGGGCCACCGCCGGTCGAGGAAGCGCCTAGCGTATCATCTTGATACCGCTTCGAACGAAGCCGAAACAAAACGGCCTTAACCATTTCTTAAAAGTCTAGACCCAATGGCGCGCAATGTCGTTGCAATTGAATCGGTTCTGGGCGAGTCTCCAGACAGAAATCGAAGGTCAAGAGCTAGACGGAAGACCTTCGAAGTTACCCCCATGGAATGCTCAGGTCCGCCGCATCTCCTGGGTCCCGTGGGGAGGTCGGTCGGTAGCGTGCGCATGCGGTTTCCTCGTACCGTTGTGCGTTGCCGGCCGGCCACTTTTTTGCGGCGCCCCCCGCCGACGATCACCCGATCCCTATTGCCGCTGATATCGCGCTTCGTTCAACCGATGCCGTTTGGCGAACATGCGCGCCAACGGTTTTCTCGCCGTGGCCTGTGGCCCGGCGGCGCTTGGCAAAACAAGGCGGCACTCCAAAACCAAAAGCGCCGCCCCGTTGCCGGAGCGGCGCCATCATCGGCCGATCGTGCCGAAAATTATTTGATTTTCGCCTCACGAAACTCGACGTGCTTGCGCGCGACCGGGTCGTACTTGGTCTTCACCATCTTCTCGGTCATCGTGCGGCTGTTCTTGCTCGTGACATAGAAGAAGCCGGTGTCGGCTGTCGAGAGGAGCTTGATCTTGATGGTGGTTGCCTTCGCCATGGCCTTATCCGTTCGCTGATGCGCGTCGTCATTTTCGATCGAACCGGGCGCGGGCCGATTCCGTTCGCTACGACTGCGGCTGAAACTGTTTCGGCTTGTGGGATTAACTGCATAACAGCCGACACACCACGCACCAACGCGCCGTCGCGATGCGGCGGCGAATTCGACGCGGACCATAGCCAAGCTCGTCGGCAAGTCAAGCCCGTCTCGCCCACGCCATTCGCCCCAGCGTAAGGACGAGGTAGAGGCCGAAGAAGAGGGCGAGCGCCCAAGCGAATCCGTTGGCTCCGAACAGATCCATCGACGAGCCGATGGCCTGCGGACCGACGAGCATGCCTGCGGAATAACAGAAGATGAAGGCGGCATTCGCCGAGGCGAGTTCGGAGCCGGCGAGCTTCGATCCCAGATGCGCCAGCCCCACAGTGTAAAGGCCGGCCACGACGCCGCCCCACAGGAACAGGAGTGTGGCCATCAACATCCAGTCTTGGGCCACCAAAGGCAGCGACAGGGTTCCGATGAGGCCGATCAGCGCGAAGAGCGACAACAGGCTGCGGCGATCCCGGACACGATCGGACACAAGGCCGATCGGAATCTGCATCAGGACATTGCCGAGGCCTATCGCGGTCAGCAACAGGGCGGCGGATGATTCCGAAAAGCCAAGCCGTTCGCCATAGATCGGAAACAGCGCGAAGCCGCCTGACTCCACGGCTCCGAAGATCAGCACGGCGCCGGTCGCGGTCGGGACGGCGAATATGTATCGCCAGAAGGAGCCGCGTTGACGCTCTCCGAGAGCGGGCTGTCGGTTCCAGGCGAAGAACAAGGGAATCGCCGAGGCAAAGATGACGCCAGCGCCGATCGCGAAGGGCAGGATTCCCGTCGAGCCGACTTGCGAGAAGATGAACGGTCCGGCGGCGAAGCCGAGCGACAGGACGGTCGCGTAGATGCCCAGAACGAAGCCGCGCTTGCCGGGCGGTGCCGCCGCGGTGATCCAGAATTCGGAGAGGACGAACAGCGCCGTGATCGCGAAGTGGAAGACCAGCCGCAGCGGAAACCAGGTCCAGAACGGTGTCAGGAAATAGAAGCCGAGAGCCGAGATGCCTGAGAGAGCAATGGCAATCAGCATCGACAAGCGAACGCCGAGACGGCGTGCGATCGGCGTGATCAAGGGCGCCGCGAGGAGCGAGGCAATTCCGGCAACGGCGGTGTTGGCGCCGATCAGGCTTGCCGAGATCCCCCGTTGCTCGAGAATGACACTGAGCAGGGGCAGGCCAAGGCCAAGGGCGATACCGACCGCGCTGATCGAAGCGATGGCGGCGCCGGCCGAGACCCAGTCGACCTGTTCGATCTCGTGTTCGGCTTGTGCGACGATGTCATCGGGCGTCCATTTGCCCATCCGGCGGGTCCGCCCATGCCGTCAGAGAAAATCGCGGACGAATCGCCCGCGAACGGCCCGGTAGAAGGGCATGGGGCGTGTCGCGTCGCGCCACGATCCGTCCGCGATCCGCGCCTCCAGATCCGCGAGAACCCGCAAGGTGATGGCGGCGAGTGATAGTTGCTTGACCTGATCGATGGTGAACCATTCGACCGCTTCGAGTTCATCGGTCGGCAGGTCCTCGAGCGACGGCCCGTGCGACATCTCGGTAGCGGACACACAGAAGAAGCGGGTGTCGTAGCGCCGAGGCGGCCCCGGCGGCGTGATCGCGCGCGCCAACGGCACAAGGCGTCCGGGATCCGGGCGAATTCCCCGGTCGGCGAACATGCCCCAAAAGCCGGCCGTCCGGCCTTCGAACGCACCAGGCGCCCCCACCATCGCGCCCGCCTCCTCGAAGGTCTCCCGAATCGCGGCGAGGGCGGTCGCGGTCGCCCTGCGAGAATCGAACCGGGCTGGGGGCCCCGCGCAAAGCCGCGCAAGGGCCGGTTCGGAGAGGGTGAAGGCCGAAGCCAGGGCGAGATCAGCGGCATCCACCCGGCCGCCGGGAAAGACATAGCGGCCTGGCATGAACACGTGTCCGGCCGCCCGCCGCCCCATCAAGAGACGCGGCGCCGGGCCAGCCTCGTCGACGATGATCAATGTTCCCGCGTCGCGGGGCCGCTGCTTGGGTCCGGCAGGCCGCGGGCCGTCGGGCCGCATTCGTCCGGCATCCAGCGCCGCCATGGCTCCGGTCTCGCTCAACCGTATGGCTCCTCGTCGGCCTCTCCGCCGAAGCCGCCGAGACGCAACGCCCACTGCAATGCGATAGTTGCGCCTTTCAACGGTTGAAGCAGCGCGAGCGAAAGGAAGAGCGTGATCGGGACCCAAATCGCCAAATGCGTCCACATGGACAGCGTGACAGCACGCTCCACGAACATGAACAGGCCGACCACGATATGGCCGACGATAAACACCGTCAGATAGGGCGGCAGGTCGTCGGCGCGGTGATGGTGAATTTCCTGGTGGCAGACCGAGCAGGCGTCCACGCTCTTGAGATAGCCGCTGAAGAGCTTGCCCACGCCGCAATTAGGGCACCGGCAACGAAGGCCCTTGAGCAGCGCCGGCCCCACCGGCCGGACGCTGTCGGGGCTGCTTGCCCGAACCGCGTATTCGCTGTCGATCATCTGCTGGCTCATCGCCGTTTCCTGGCCTTCCCCGCAACGTTCTTGTCGCGTCCTGTGGAGCGCCGGCGTCCGCCTGCCTTGTGGAAGGAGCCGGTCGTGCGCGGCAGTTTGCGGGGCTCGCTCAACATCTCGAACTGCATCGAGCCGGCCAGTGGCAGCGCCTCTTTGAGGCGCACCTCTACCGAATCGCCCAGGCGAAAGCCATGACCGCTCCGGTCGCCGACCAGCGAGCGGCCCACCTCGTCATAATGGAAGAACTCGTTGCCGAGCGTCGAGATCGGCACGAAACCGTCCGCCCCAAAGGCTGGGAGAACGACAAACAGTCCGGCCTTGGTCACGCCGGTAATCCGCCCGTCGAAATCCTCGCCGACGCGATCGGCGAGATGATGGGCGATCAGCCGGTCGACGGTGTCGCGTTCCGCCGCCATGGCGCGACGTTCGGCGCGCGAAATGTTCTCGGCGGTCTGTTCCAGGGTCTCCTCGTCCTCGCGGCTCAGCCCACCCTCGCCAAGGCCGAGCGCGGTGATCAGCGCCCGGTGAACGATCAAATCGGCATAACGACGGATCGGCGAGGTGAAGTGGGCGTAGCGGACGAGGTTGAGACCGAAATGTCCGATATTCTCAGGTGAATAGACCGCCTGCGACTGCGACCGCAGCACTACCTCGTTGACGAGGCTCTCGTGCTCGCTCGCCTTCACCTGGGTGAGGATGCCGTTGAAATGCGATGGCCGCAGCGAGCCGCTCTTGGCCAGCGATATCTCCAGCGTCCGCAGAAAGTCGCGCAAGGATTCGAGCTTGGCGAGCGAGGGCGCGTCGTGGGCCCGGTAGATCAGTGCTTGGCGCTTCGCCTCGAGCGTTTCGGCCGCGGCCACATTGGCCAGGATCATGAACTCCTCGATCAGCCGGTGGGCGTCGAGGCGCGGCGGCACGACGACCTTGTCGACATGCCCGTCCGGCCCCAGGACGATCTTCTTCTCCGGCAGGTCGAGATCCAGCGGTTGCCGGCGCGCGCGCTCCGCCTTGGCGAGGCCATAGGCTTTCCAGAGCGGCTTCAGCATGTCGTCGACGACCGTCGGATGCACGTCACCCGGCGCACCGTCGATCGCCGCCTGGGCCGCCTCGTAGGACAGCTTGGCGTGGCTTTTCATCATGATGCGATGGAAGCTGTGACGCCGCTTTTCGCCATGCGCCCCGAGAATCATCCGGACGGCGAGGGCGGGGCGGTCCACCCCCTCACGCAGCGAGCAGAGTTCGTTCGAAATGCGCTCCGGCAGCATCGGCACGACGCGATCCGGGAAATAGACCGAATTGCCGCGAAGCCGGGCTTCGGCGTCGAGCTTCGAGCCCGGGCGGACATACAGCGCGACATCGGCGATGGCGACCGTGACGACCATGCCGCCGGGATTGGCGGGATCGTCGTCCTCCACCGCATGCACCGCGTCGTCATGGTCCTTGGCGTCGGCCGGATCGATGGTGACGAGAGACAGCCTCCGCCAATCCTCGCGGTCCTTCATCGTTGCCGGGCCGGCGGCCTCGGCTTCGGTGATCACGGCTTTCGGAAAAATATGCGGGATGGAGTGAGCATGCAGCGCGATGGTCGAAATCGCGCGCTCGGAGTTCATCGAGCCGACGACGTCGACGACCGTAGCGATCGGCAGGCTCGTGCGATGGCGCGGCCCCGGCGCGATCTCCACCAGATCGCCGTCCTTGGCGTGGTTCGTGTCGCCCGCCCGCACGATATATTCAAGTTGCTTGCGCTCGACCGGTTCGACGCGGCCCCCGCCGCCCGGCTGCGCGCGGAACACGCCGAGCGCCAAGGTTTTCTGCCGTTCCAGCACCCGGATCACGCGGGCGATTTTAGCGCCGCCCTCGTCCTCGTCGATCCGCGCCAGGATACGCTCGCCAAGACCGGCCACCGGGCCCTTGTCACGATCCTGGCTAACGGGCAGGCGAGGGCGCTCGCCGTCTCTTTCCGCGTCCCAGCTCACGGGTTCGGCGATCAGTCCGCCATCATCGTCGCGGCTACGGATTTCGAGAACCGCCACGTCCGGCAACGCACCGGGCGTCGAAAACCGTTTGCGGCCGCCGGCGAGGACGCCTTCGGCCTGCAGGTCGGCAAGGAGGTCCTTCAGGGCGACGCGCTCGTCGCCCTTGACCTGAAACGCCTTGGCGATGTCGCGTTTGCACGAGCGCCCCGGATTGTCCGTGATGAAGCGGAGCACCGCCTCCCGGCTCAATTCCGGGCGCGTTTCGCCCTGAGGCCGACCCCGCGCCATCGGATCAGTCCGCGTCCCAAGGCAGCGACTCGTCGCCGGTCGCGGAGGATTCGGCGGGTGGCTTCTTCGCCGCTTTGCTCTTGGCGGGTGCCTTCGCCGCCGCCTTCTTCGCCGGCGTCTTGCCGTCTGCGGCAGTTTTGGCGGCAGCTGCCTTCGCCTTGGGCTTGGCGGCCGCCTTAGGCTTGCTCTTGGCTGCAGCCTTTTTCGCGGGTCCCTTCTTGCCGGTCTTTTCCGCCCGTTCGTTGAGCAGCTGGATCGCCTCTTCCAGCGTCACGCTCGACGGGTCCTTGCCCTTCGGCAGCGTGGCGTTGATCTTGCCGGTGTTGACATAGGGGCCGAAACGGCCGTCGCGCACGGTGATCTGGCCGCCGAGCTGCGGGTGTTCGCCGAGTGTCGCCAGAGCCGCCGGTTTGCCGCGACCGCGACCACCGTTCTCCTTCTTTTCGGCGATGACGGTAACGGCCCGGTTGAGCCCGACCTCGAACACGTCCTCGATGGTCTCGAGGTTCGCGTACATGCCGTCATGCTGCAGAAACGGACCATAGCGGCCGAGGCCAGCGAGAATCGGCTTGCCGCTCTCGGGATGAAGTCCCACCTCGCGCGGCAGCGACAAGAGCCGCAAAGCCTTTTCCAGATCGATCTCTGCCGGCTGCCAACCCTTGGGCAGGGACGAGCGCTTGGCCTCCTTGCCTTCGCCACGCTGGACATAGGGCCCAAAGCGGCCGCTGCGCAGCGTCACCGGGTCGCTGGTTTCCGGATCGACGCCCAGATCCTTGGGACCCTCTGCTTCATCGCCATTGCCGTTCCCCGAAAGGCTGGTGCCGAGCTGCCGGGTGAAGCCGCATTCGGGGTAGTTCGAGCAGCCGACGAAGGCGCCGAACTTGCCGAGCTTGAGCGATAGCTTGCCCTCGCCGCAGCGGGGGCAGGCGCGCGGCTCGGTGCCATCCTCCTTGGGCGGGAACACGAGCGGTCCGAGTTCCTCGTTCAGCGCGTCGAGGACATCGGTGACCCGCAACTCCTTGGTGCCGTCGACATGGGTCGAGAAGTTCTGCCAGAACTCGCGCAGAACGTCCTTCCAGGCCAATTTGCCGGCGGAGATGAGATCGAGCTTCTCTTCGAGTTCGGCGGTGAAATCGTACTCGACATAGCGCTCGAAGAAATTGTGCAGGAAGGCCGTGACCAACCGGCCCTTGGCCTCGGGCAGAAGCTTGCGCTTTTCATGCACGACGTAGTCGCGGTCCTGCAGCGTCTGCAGCGTCGAGGCGTAGGTCGAAGGACGGCCGATGCCGAGCTCTTCCATCCGCTTGATCAGGGAGGCCTCCGAGTAACGCGGCGGCGGCTCGGTGAAGTGCTGCGAGGCGTCGATGGCGCGTTTGGCGAGGTCGTCGTTCGCCAGAATCTCCGGCAGACGCGCCGAATCCTCGTCGTCATCGCCAGCATCCGGGGCGCGACTATCGTCGCGATGGTCGACATAGGCGCCGATGAAGCCGTCGAACTTGATCACCTGACCGGTCGCACGCAGCGTCGCGGTCTTGCCGCCACCGCTCGCGAAGATGTCGACGGTCGTGCGTTCGATTTCGGCCGAGGCCATCTGGCTGGCGATGCAGCGCTTCCAGATGAGGTCGTAGAGACGCGCCTGGTCGCGATCGAGATAGCGCTCGACATCCTTCGGCGCACGGCCGAACTCGGTCGGACGAATGGCCTCGTGCGCCTCCTGAGCGTTCTTGGCCTTGGTCGCGTAATAGCGCGGCTTCTCGGGGACGTAGCGCTCGCCGAAGCTGGCGCCGATGGATTGGCGCGCGTCCGCAACGGCCTCCGGCGCCATCTGCACGCCGTCGGTCCGCATATAGGTGATCAGGCCGACGGTCTCGCCGCCGACATCGACACCTTCGTAGAGCTTCTGCGCGACCTGCATGGTTCGCGAGGCCGAAAAGCCGAGCTTGGCGGAGGCGGCCTGCTGCAATGTCGAGGTGGTGAAGGGCGGGCCGGGATTGCGCTTCGTCGGCTTGGCTTCGACGCTGTCAACGCGGTAGGTCGCGCCTTCGAGCATCGAACGAACCACCGATGCGCGCTCCTCGTTGCCGATCGACAGCTTCTGCAGCTTCTCCCCGTCGAAAACCGTCAGGCGCGCCTTGAAGTCATCGCCGCGCGGCGTGGCGAGCTGGGCGGCGATCTGCCAGTATTCGTCCGTCTTGAAGCGCTCGATCTCGGCTTCCCGGTCGCAGATGAGCCGCAGCGCCACCGACTGGACCCGGCCGGCGGAGCGGGCGCCCGGCAGCTTGCGCCAGAGTACTGGCGACAGGGTAAACCCGACCAGATAGTCGAGTGCCCGGCGGGCGAGATAGGCATTGACTAGCGGTTCGTCGATCTCCCGCGGATTGGCCATGGCGTCGAGGACGGCCTTCTTGGTGATGGCATTGAAGACGACGCGGCTGACCGGCTTCTTGCCGATCGCCTTTTTCTGGCGCAGCACTTCCAGAACATGCCAGGAAATCGCTTCGCCTTCGCGATCGGGATCGGTGGCGAGGACGAGGCCGTCGGCGGCCCGAACCGCTTGGGCGATCTCCGTCAGCCGCTTCTGGGACGGTTTGGCGACCTCCCAGATCATCTCGAAATCCTCGTCCGGCCGCACGGACCCGTCTTTTGGCGGCAGATCGCGGACATGACCGTAGGAGGCGATAACCTTGTAGTTTCCGCCGAGATATTTGTTGATCGTCTTCGCTTTGGCAGGCGATTCAACGATGACGACATCCATAGATATTATGTCCTGGCAGGAGAAAGGTCATACCGGCAGCCGAATGCACAGCCGAAGATGGCGAGATTCCGACTGTCGACCGTCCCGTCACATGGACAGTCCGGCGCGGGCGGTCAACCCCGACGAGGACTACGTAAGATGGGCTTGCAACTATAGAGGGAATTTTTCTATAAATGCCTATCGTCAGGTGATCCGGGCTCCGCCACATCTGAACTGCCGATATCCTTGAGTTTCTGGAGTTTTTCCGTCCATGTCAGCCAATCCAACCGATCGACGGGAAAATCTCCAATATGTCCGTGATATGCTCGAGCAATTAAAGGTTGTGTCCGGGGCCAGGGAGGGGTCGATCCTCGGATATTTGATGGACATGGCGCGACTCGAGACAGAGCAACAGATCGGTTCCTCCGCCGAGACATCAAAGAAGCAGTGACACCCGGCCGTTGGCGTGCCGTTCAAGACGCCCAGCAAGATCGAGTTCAAGCAAGACCAACTGTACGGCGCCGGGCGACGATCCGGTGTGCGCAATGATGTCGTCGATATCGATGGGGGTCGTCCCCAGCGTTTCGACGATGCGCTCGCGTTCGCCTTCGGCGGGTTCATCGGCGGGGCCATTCCCCGCGGGCTCTTCCAACGCGACATCGCCGTCGTTCGGCGTCATCCGTGCGTCGAGGGGACGCAGTGCTGCGATGACATCTTCGGCATCCGTCGCCAGAATCGCACCCTCCTTGAGAAGGCCGTTGGTGCCGACCGCGCGCGGATCGAGCGGCGATCCGGGAACGGCGAAGACGAGCCGGCCCATTTCGGCGGACAAGCGGGCACTGATCAGGGAGCCCGACCGCGTGGCTGCTTCCACCACCAAAAGCCCGAGCGCCATCCCGGCAACCAGACGGTTGCGACGCGGAAAGTCCCTGGCACGCGGCTCCCAGCCGAATGGCATTTCGGAGATGAGGCAACCGTCGGCATCGACGATTTGTCGCATCAGTGGCCGGTTTTCGTTCGGATAGGGTCGGTCCAGGCCACCGGCGAAAACCCCCACCGTGCCGGTCGCAAGCGATGCCTCGTGCGCAGCGGCGTCGATCCCGCGGGCAAGCCCGGAAACAATGGAGTAGCCGGCGCGACCGAGTTCGACGGCAAACCGTCGGGTCAACTTGATGCCGGAGAGCGAGGCGTTGCGGGCACCGACGATGGCGACCGCCGGGCGCATCAGGACGTCCGTGCCGCCCATGACGGCCAGAACCGGCGGTGCCTGTTCCATGCGGCGCAGCAGGACCGGATAATCCGGCTCACCGAGGCAGACGAAGCGCGCGCTGAGCCGCTCGGCATTTGCCATCTCGTCTTCGATCGCCGCCAAGCTGGCCACGCGGATCTTGCGACCGCCGCGAGCCGCCAGGTCCGGCAGTGCCTCCAGCGCCGCCTCGGCGCCGCCGTAGCGATTGATGAGCGCGCGAAACGTGGCGGGGCCGACATTCTCGCTGCGGATCAGGCGCAGCCACGCGAGCCGCGTGGTCAGGGGGAGGTGGACGCCGGGCTTCTGAGCGTCCGTAAGAGTCACCCCTTCGCTCCGATCTTGCCTTCCTCACCGGAGAGCAGACGGCGGATATTGGCGTGGTGCTTGATATAGACCAGCAGCGTCAGCACTGCGGTAAGCGTCGCGGCCGTCTCGAAGCCGAGCGCGAAATAGGCGGGCGGCACCACCAGCGTCGCGGCGAGGGCGGCGAGGGACGAATAGCGAGAGAAATAAGCGACCGACAGCCAGACGGCCGCAAAGATCAGCACTCCAACTGGAGCGATGCCCAGCAAGATGCCGAGATAGGTGGCGACGCCCTTGCCGCCCTTGAAGCTCAGCCAGACCGGAAAAAGGTGGCCGAGGAAGGCACCAAGGCCAGCAAACGCGGCCGGCACGTCTCCCCAGATTGCCGCGGCGACGACAACGGGGACCGTCCCCTTCAGGATATCGCCCGCGAGCGTCAGTGCCGCCATCGGCTTGTTGCCGGTGCGCAACGCGTTGGTCGCGCCGATATTGCCCGACCCGATCTTGCGGATGTCGCCGAGGCCGAAAAGCCTCGCAAAGATCAGGCCGAACGGAATCGTACCGCAGAGATAACCACCGGCAAGCGCCGCCGCGATGATCAGACCCATCCCCCCTTCGCTCACCAAAAGACTCAACCCCCGTCCGTTTCGGTTGCAGAAAAGACTGTGCGGCCCGCAACGAAGGTTCGCAAGACCCGGCCCTGGAAGCGGGCGTTTTCGAATGCAGTGTTCTTCGAGCGCGAATGGATTGCTTCCTCGCTGAAGATGAAGGGCGCATCGAGGTCGACGAGCGCCATATCCGCCGGCCGGCCGGGAACGAGCGTGCCCCGGTCGAGACCCAGCAAGCCGGCTGGAGCCGAGGTCATCGACTCGATGATCCGAAACAGCGGAACATCGCCGGCGTGGTGCAACCGCAAGGCCGCGGGCAGGAGGGTTTCCAGACCGATGGCGCCGCTCTCGGCTTCGGCGAAGGGGCGGCGTTTGCCGTCGGCGTCCTGCGGATCGTGGGAGGAGACAATAATGTCGATCGTTCCGTCGGCCAGCGCGGCGACCATCGCGGAACGGTCGTCCTCGCCGCGCAACGGCGGAGACAGGCGAAAATAGGTCCGGTATTCGCCGATGTCGTTCTCGTTCAGCGACAGATGGTTGATCGAGACGCCGGCGCTCGCCCTGATGCCGCGCTGCTTGGCACGCCGTATGACCTCAGCCGATTCGCCAAGCGAAATCTTGGCCGCATGATAGCGGCAGGTCGTCAGGGCGGCGAGCCGCAGATCCCGCTCCAGCGGGATGATTTCGGCCTCGGCCGGCGCACCCGGCAGGCCGAGCCAGGAGGCGAGAAGGCCCTCGTTCATGACGCCGTCGCCGCTGAGCGCCGCGTCCTGGGTCTCGTGCATGACGAGAGCGTCGAAATCGCGCGCATACGTCATGATCCGGCGCAGCAGCGCCGGGTTCGCTATGGTCCGACGGCCGTCGGTGAAGGCGCGGACGCCCGCGTCCGACAGGAGGCCGATCTCGGTCATCTCCTCGCCCTTCAGGCCGCGGGTCAAAGCCGCGGCGGGAAAGACATTGACGGATGCGGTGTCGCGTGCGGTTCGCATGACGAATTCGGCGATGGCGACATCGTCGACCACCGGATTGGTGTCGGGCATGGTGAGGATCGACGTCACGCCGCCAGCCGCGGCCGCCGCGGAGGCCGACGCGATCGTCTCGCGGTGTTCGCCGCCGGGTTCGCCGATGAACACCCTCGCATCGACGAGGCCCGGCAAAAGCACGAGCCCACGCCCGTCGATTACCTCCGCGCCATCCGGCCGTCCCTGGTTCAGTGCATCGGCGCCTGACGCTGCTATCTGGCCGTCGGCGATCACGACCGACCCGACCGTGTCGAGCGATCGGGCCGGGTCGATGATTCGCACCTGTTCGATGACGAGGGGGCGAAGCGGGTCGCTCATATCGTATCCTCCGGACCGCCGATCAGGGCCTCCATCACGGCCATCCGAACGGCGACACCCATCTCGACCTGTTCCTCGATGACGCTTTGCGGTCCGTCGGCGATCTCGGAGGCGATCTCGACCCCCCGATTCATCGGCCCCGGATGCATGACCAGCGCATCCGGCTTGGCAATCTTCAGCTTGTCTGAGTCGAGGCCGAAATAGCGGAAATACTCGCGCACCGACGGCACGAAGGAGCCGGCCATGCGCTCGCGCTGGAGCCGCAGCATCATCACCACGTCGGCATCTTTCAGGCCGTCCGCCATCCGCCGGTGAACCTCGACGCCCATCTGCTCGATGCCGCGCGGCAAAAGGGTCGAGGGCGCGACGACCCGGACCTGAGCGCCCAGCGCGTTCAGCAGGAGAATGTTCGAGCGGGCGACGCGGCTGTGCAAGACGTCGCCGCAGATCGTCACGATGAGCCCCGCTATCCGCCCCTTTCGCCGCCGGATGGTCAGGGCGTCGAGCAACGCCTGGGTCGGGTGCTCATGGGCTCCGTCGCCGGCATTGACCACGGAACAGGCCACCTTCTGGGCGAGCAGCGCGACGGCGCCCGCCGAGTGGTGCCGCACGACGAGAATATCAGGTCGCATGGCGTTCAGCGTCATCGCCGTGTCGATCAGCGTCTCGCCCTTTTTGACGGAGGAGTTCGCGACCGACATGTTCATAACGTCGGCGCCGAGACGCTTGCCGGCGAGTTCGAACGAGGCCTGGGTTCGGGTAGAGGCCTCGAAGAAGAGATTGATCTGGGTCCGCCCCTTGAGGGTCGACTTTTTCTTGTCTCGGCGGCGGCCGACTGCGACCTCCGCTTCGGCCAAATCGATCAACTGCTCGATCTCGTGCGGTTGCAGGCTGGCAATGCCGAGAAGGTGTCGCTGGGAAAATGCGGGAGAGGAAGGGGTCGCGTTCATAAAAACCACGCCTATAGGCAATCGCGGGTTTTGCGGCAAGGATCGTCATGGCGAGCCAACCGAACGAGGAGGCTGATATGGCCGAAACGACATTACAGACCCATGATGTGGTCAACCAGTCTTCCGATTACGCCGGCTTCAATGCTTTTCGAAGCGACCCGCTGCTGAGGCATCTCGCGGCGGAGTTCGGCGACGCGACGCTCCTGGCGCTGGAGCAGCATGGGCGGTTTTGCGGTTCCGCCGAGGCGCACGATCTTGCGCGCCTTGCCAATACCGAACCGCCAAAGTTGCGTCGTTTCGACGAGAAGGGCCGTCGGCTGGAACTCGTCGACTATCATCCGGCCTATCACGCGCTGATGCGCCGCTCGATCGCGGACGGTTTGCATGCGTCGCTGTGGAGCGGTCCGGCGGAGGAGGAGGGCTTTCGCCATCGCGCACGGGCGGTGCGCTTCTATATGACGGCTGGCGTTGAATGCGGTCATTTATGCCCGATAACGATGACCAGCGCGGCGGTCGCGCCTCTCGCCGCGGCGCCGGAGGTGCGGGAGGCGTGGCTGCCGGCAATCGCGACCCGGCAGTACGACCCCGGCGTCAAGCCGCCGCTGACGAAGGCTGGCGTCACGCTCGGCATGGGCATGACCGAGAAGCAGGGCGGAACGGACGTTCGCGCCAACACCTCGCGGGCGATCGAAGCCGGAAACGGCCGCTATCGCATCACCGGCCACAAATGGTTCATGTCCGCGCCGATGTCGGATGCTTTCCTTGTTCTCGCACAGACCGGCGACGGCCCGACCTGCTTCCTGATGCCGCGGCGGCGCGACGACGGTATGCTCAACGGCCTTTTCATCCAGCGGCTCAAGGACAAGCTCGGCAACCGCTCCAACGCTTCGGCGGAGGTCGAATTCATCGATGCCGAGGCGGTCCGGATCGGCGATTCGGGGAGGGGCGTCCGCACGATCATCGACATGGTCACGCTGACCCGGCTCGATTGTGCGCTTGCCTCCGCCGGCCTGATGCGAGGCGCGCTCGCCGAGGCGGTACATCATTGCCGCGAGCGTCAGGTGTTCGGCAATGTCCTGGTCGATCAGCCTCAGATGATCAGGGTGCTCGCTGACATGGCCCTGGACGTCGCCGGTGCGACGGCGCTGTCGTTGCGCCTGGCCGAGTCCTTCGACCGTCGCTCGCAGGATGGCGACGGCGCCGCCGAGGCGGCCTGGGCGCGGGTCATGACGCCGGTGACGAAATATTGGGTCTGCAAGCTGGCGCCCGCGCTCACCTACGAAGCGATGGAGTGCCTCGGCGGCAACGGTTATGTGGAGGATGGGCGGCTCGCCAGAGCTTATCGGGAGGCGCCGGTGAACGCCATCTGGGAAGGCTCGGGCAACGTCATGGCGCTCGATCTCGCCCGGGTGCTGCGGCAGGACCCGGATGCCTTCGAGACGGTAATCGGGCTGATCGAAACGGATCTGGGCGTCACGGCGGGCGGCACGCCAGGCGTCCTGCGGGCCGCGCTGTCGATGGCCCTGTCCGACGAAGGCGCATGCCGGCTGTTTGCCGAGCAACTGGCGCTCGCCGGCGCGGCTGCCGCGTTGCGTCGTCTGAACGCCGCGCGCGCCGCTGATGCCTTCGTCGATACGCGGCTCGGCGGCGTGTTCCGCCACACCTACGGGATGCTCGATCTGCGTCACGACTCCCGCGCCATCGTCGATAATCTTTATCCACCGATCCGCTGACGACGGTATACCTCGGGTTTTTGCGGCAACCCTATGGGGAGTTGGAAGTTATTCCAGAACCGGAGAGAAATCGGGGGAGTGGCCCGGAGCCATTAAGGTTAACGTTCGGTATCGGTTGCGGCGAAGGGAGCGGATCGCGAGACTGGGCGTTAATGAACTGGTAACCATGACGTAGGGAGGCACCCATGCGCCGTTTGGCGACGACCCTGGCACTGAGTGCCTGGACGGGGTTCACCGCTCTCACAGGCCTGCGCCTCGCTCAAGAGGCAGGGATGCTCGGAGGTCTGTCGGGTGACGGGTGGGGCGGCCTGCTGGCCCTGATGCCCAATCCCCTTGATCTCGGCCTGCTTCCGCATCAGGCGCTCGCCTTCGCTGCGATGTTCGCCGCATTGGCGATCGGTTTCGGCGTGGGGATTGCCGGCCTGAACGTATCGTCGGTGGCCGCCGCGCGCAGGGCCGAGCCCATCGCCGGTGCCGTGCTTGTAGCGCTTGTCGCCCTTTACGCATCGACGGCACTGATGGGTTCGCCGGTCGCCGAGGTCTTCGGGGAGGGGTCGGGCTTCCTCGTCTCAGTAGCGTTCACATTTGGAGCGCTGCTGTTCGACCATCTGATGGAAGTCGACGAGGACGGCGCCGACGACGCGACGTTCGAGACGATACTCCAGTCCATTCGGGCAGCCGAGCGCAGGGCGTTGATCGAAAATCAGCGGTCGTCGAAATTCGAAGAAAGCGATGGCCACTGATGCGTAAGCTTCTCGCCCTTTGGCTCGGCCCGCTGGCGTTCTTCTGGGGCTGGTATTTCCTGTCGCTCAACGATCTGGGCGGGGTGTTCTTCTCCCGCGCGCTGCATGATCAAGTCTTCAACATGTATGGGACCATGCTGGGGATCGAGCCGACTGCCATTCCCGGCATGATCGCCGAGGCCCTTGTCGTCGACAGTCTGATTCTCGGGGCCATCGTCGCATTTCGCAAGCGTCGCAAGATCGCCGCGTGGTGGGAGAACCGCCGAGCATCCGAGCCGAATGCATTTGCGGCGCCTGCCTACGTCGCCTATGGCCGCAGCGACGAAAGCCTGTCCAGCGCGCCCTGAAGGATGAAGGCAGCAGCAGCCGAATCGATCCGCTCGGCGCGTTTGCGGCGCGAGACGTCCGCTTCCAGCAAGCCGCGTTCCGCTGCCACCGTCGACAGCCGCTCGTCCCAAAGAAGCACCGGACGCGGGTCGAACTGCGCGTAATTGCGCACGAAAGCCCGGGTCGACTGGACGCGAGGCCCCTCGGAGCCGTTCATATTGAGGGGCAGGCCGACCACGATGCCAGCGACGCGTTCGCTGTCCAGAGCGGCCAACAGGGCCTTGGCGTCGATCGTGAACTTGACCCGCCGGATTACCTTGCGCGGCGTCGCGAAGCCTTGTCCGAGATCCGAGACGGCGAGCCCGATGGTCTTGGTTCCGAGGTCGATACCAGCGATCGTTGCACCTTCCGGCACATTTGCGGCGAACTCATCGATTGCGAGGATGGGCATTCCAAATCCTTGACCGTTCCGCCTTTACGCGCAGTTAGCACGGCGAGCGCAGACTATGGCAAACCGCCCGGTTTTCCCTCCACGGCAAGGAGCAGCTTCATGAAGATCACCTATTTCGGCCATTCCGCGTTTCGAATCGAGACAGCGGCTTCGGTTATCCTGATCGACCCGTTTCTCACGGGAAATCCCCATTTCAACGGAGATGTGGCAGCGGCGGCCGAAGGCGTGACGCATATCGTGCTCAGCCACGGCCACGCCGATCATGTCGGCGATACGGTGGAACTGGCGAAGCGACACGACTGCAAGGTCGTGGGCAATTTCGAGCTGGTGAACTGGCTGGGCAAGCAGGGCGCCGGAAACGGCGAAGGGGGAAACACCGGCGGCACGATCGCCTTCGGCGATTTTACCGTGACTTTCACACAAGCGTTCCATTCGTCCGGCCATGTCGAGGAGGACGGGACGGTGACCTATCTCGGCATGCCGAACGGCCTCGTCTTCCATTTCGACGACGGGCCGACGGTCTATCATATGGGCGACACCGACATTTTCGCCGACATGGCGCTGATCGAGGAGCTGCACGCGCCGAAGATCGCGATGGTGCCTATCGGCGACCGCTTCACCATGGGGGCGGCTGTGGCGGCCTTGGCCTGCCGACGCTACTTCAACTTCGATACGATCATGCCAATCCACTGGGGCACCTTCCCCATGCTCGACGCGACGTCGGACAAGTTCATCGAAGCGATGGAAGGGGAGGCCAGCAAGGTCCGCAATCCGGCGATCGGAGAAGCCTTCGGGGTCTGAGGGGTTCTGCCGTCAGACCCTCCTTCGACCAGCGTGAGGATGATGGACGGGACGCGCCGTTGCCTCGTGCCGGCCACGCCGCTATAGCTCGCGAAAATCTTGTCACAACCATAGGGCCGCAATGTCCGTCGATGCCAATACCGTCCGCCGGGTCGCCCGGCTGGCCCGAATCGCCGTTACCGACGACGATGTCGCAGCCATGGAGGGCGAACTCAACGCCATCCTCGTCTTCGTGGAGCACCTCGGCGAGGTCGACGTCGAAGGCGTCGAGCCGATGACCTCCGTGATCCCGATGGCGATGAAGAAGCGCGCCGACGTCGTCACCGACGGGGCGAAGGTCGACGACATCATGGCCAATGCCCCGGTGAGCGACGACCATTTCTTCGTCGTGCCGAAGGTGGTGGAATAGCCGGCGATGGCCGTTACGATCGCGGTGGAAACGCCGCTCCAGGATGAAGTGCGGACGCTGGTTGCCAGCCTCAATGGCTATCTGCAACCACTCTCGCCCCCGGAGTTTCAATTCCAGCTGACCGCCGAACAGATGGCGGATGCGGATACCACCGTGTTTGTAATGCGCGACGACACCGGCGAAGCGATCGGGATCGGCGCGTTGAAAGTGCATGATGTAACGCTTGGCGAGATCAAGCGAATGTTCACGACACCAGCCGTGCGTGGCACTGGTGCGGGCTGGAAAATTCTGCGGGCGATCGAAGCCAAGGCTCGCGACCTCGGTCTTGCCCGGCTGGTCCTCGAAACCGGGTCGACCGCAGGCTTCGAACCGGCCTGGGCGCTCTACGAGCGCTCGGGTTTCACGCCTTGCGGCCCAGTCCTCGACTATCCGGATTCCGCCTACAATTGCTTTTACGAAAAGACCCTGACCCGATGAATGATCTGACTTCACTGACCATAGCGGAAGCGCGCGGCAAGCTGGCGTCGAAGGACATCGGCGCCGTCGAACTGACCGACGCCTATCTGGCCGCCATCGACCAGGCCAATGGCGCGCTCAATGCCTATGTCGCGGTGACGGCCGATAAGGCGCGCGACATGGCGAAGGCGTCCGACGCGCGCTTGGCCAAGGGCGAGGGCAGGGCGCTCGAAGGCATTCCGCTCGGCATCAAGGATCTGTTCGCGACCGAGGGCATCCACACCCAGGCCTGCAGCCACATTCTCGACGGCTTCAAGCCGCGCTACGAATCCACCGTCACGGCCAATTTGTGGGCTGACGGCGCGGTAATGCTCGGCAAGCTCAACATGGACGAGTTCGCCATGGGCTCGTCGAACGAGACGTCCTATTACGGCCCGGTCAAGAACCCTTGGCGGAAGAAGGGTTCCAACCTCGACCTCGTGCCCGGCGGCTCGTCCGGCGGATCGGCCGCGGCGGTGGCGGCGCATCTTTGCGCCGGTGCGACGGCGACCGACACCGGCGGCTCCATCCGCCAGCCGGCCGCCTTCACCGGCACGGTCGGCATCAAGCCCACCTACGGGCGCTGCTCGCGCTGGGGCACCGTCGCCTTTGCCTCCTCGCTCGACCAGGCCGGGCCGATTGCCCGTGATGTCCGCGACGCGGCGATCCTGTTGAAATCGATGGCCTCCGTCGATGCGAAGGACACGACATCGGTCGACCGTGACGTGCCGGACTATGAGGCAGCGATCGGCCGCTCCGTGAAGGGGCTCAGGATCGGCATCCCGAAGGAATACCGGGTGGACGGCATGCCGGGCGAGATCGAAACCCTTTGGCAGCAGGGTGTCGCCTGGCTGAAGGACGCTGGCGCCGAGATCGTCGACGTCTCGCTGCCGCATACGAAATACGCGCTGCCGGCCTATTACATCGTCGCGCCGGCCGAGGCGTCGTCCAATCTGGCGCGCTATGACGGCGTGCGCTACGGGCTGCGGGTGCCGGGCAAGGACATCGCGGATATGTACGAGAAGACCCGCGCCGAGGGATTCGGTCGCGAGGTCAAACGCCGCGTCATGATCGGCACCTATGTGCTCTCGTCCGGCTATTACGATGCCTACTACCTGCGGGCGCAGAAGGTCCGGACCTTGATCAAGCGCGATTTCGAGACCGTCTATGCCGATGGTATCGACGCGCTGCTGACCCCGGCGACGCCCTCGGCGGCCTTCGGCATCGCCGACCAGGACATGGCCTCGGACCCGGTGAAAATGTATCTCAACGACATCTTCACGGTCACCGTGAACATGGCGGGTCTGCCGGGAATTGCGGTGCCGGCCGGACTGACTGGCGACGGACTGCCGCTGGGACTCCAATTGATCGGTCGGCCGTTTGACGAGGAAACGCTGTTCGCGCTCGGCTCGGTGATCGAGCAGGCGGCCGGGCGGTTCGAGCCGGCCAAGTGGTGGTAACATCAGCGAGAGTTCGCAATTCACCCGCCAGTGCGCAGACCGCTTCTTCCTCTGAAAGCCGACCATGACCCTCATCGACACCCGCACACCCGATCCGAAAAACTTCATCTCCGGTGCTACCGGCGACTGGGAGATCGTCATCGGCATGGAGGTTCACGCCCAGGTCTCGTCTCAGGCCAAGCTGTTTTCCGGCGCATCCGCCGAATATGGCGGCGAGGCGAATGATCACGTCAGCCTCGTCGACGCGGCGATGCCGGGCATGCTGCCAGTGATCAACGAGGAGTGCGTGCGCCAGGCGGTCCGCACCGGGCTCGGTCTCAAGGCCGAGATCAAGCATCGCTCCGTGTTCGACCGGAAGAACTATTTCTATCCGGACTTGCCACAGGGCTACCAGATTTCGCAGTTCAAGGATCCGATCGTCGGCGAGGGGGTCGTCAGCGTTTCGGTCGGACCGAACTCGAAGGGCGAGTTTGAGGAGATCGAAGTGGGCGTCGAGCGGCTGCATCTGGAACAGGACGCCGGCAAGTCGATGCACGACCAGCATCCGACCATGTCCTTCGTCGATCTCAACCGCTCGGGCGTCGCGCTGATGGAAATCGTCTCCAAGCCCGACATGCGCTCGGCCGACGAGGCGAAAGCCTATCTGACCAAGCTGCGCACTATCCTGCGCTATCTCGGCACCTGCGACGGCAATATGGACGAAGGCTCGATGCGCGCCGACGTCAATGTCTCGGTGCGCCGTCCCGGCGGCGCCTTCGGTACCCGCTGCGAGATCAAGAACGTCAACTCGATCCGCTTCGTCGGCCAGTCGATCGAAGCGGAGGCCCGGCGGCAGATCGCGATCATCGAGGACGGCGGCACCATCGACCAGAAGACGCGGCTGTTCGATCCGGTCAAGGGCGAGACGCGGGCGATGCGCACCAAGGAAGACGCGCATGACTACCGCTATTTCCCCGATCCGGACCTGTTGCCGCTGGAATTCGACCAGGCCTATATCGACGCGCTGCTGAAGGAACTGCCGGAGCTCCCCGACGACAAGAAGAACCGGCTAATCAAGGATGCCGGGCTGTCGCCCTACGACGCCTCCATCCTCGTTTCCGAAAAGGCGATCGCTGACTTCTTCGAGAAGGTCGCGGGCGGCCGCGACGCCAAGCAGGCCGCCAACTGGACGATCAACGACCTGCTCGGGGCGCTGAACAAAGCCGGCAAGGGGATCGATGAGTCGCCCGTCTCGGCCGAGCAGCTCGGAGCGATCCTCGACCTGATCCGCGAAGGCACGATCTCGGGCAAGATCGCCAAGGACCTCTTCGAGATCGTCTGGAACGAGGGGGGTGATCCCAAGCAGCTCGTCGACGAGCGCGGGATGAAGCAGGTGACCGACACCAGCGCGATCGAAAAGGCGGTGGACGAGGTGATTGCCGCTAACCCCGACAAGGTCAGCCAAGCCATGGCCAAGCCGACGATGGCCGGCTGGTTCGTCGGCCAGGTGATGAAGGCAACTGGCGGCAAGGCCAACCCCCAGGCGGTGAACGCGCTGGTCAAGGCCAAGCTCGGGCTCGAATGACGTCGTTCTTCATCCGCACGGCCGGGCCGCGCGATCTTCAGGCGATCAGCGATCTGCTTCGCGAGACCTGGCACGCGACCTATGACGGCATCTACGGCGCTGCGAGGGTGTCGGAACTCACCGCGTCGTGGCATTCGGTGGATGCGCTGAAGCCAAGGCTCGGGCGGCTGAATTCCGAGTTTCTGGTCGCCGACGACGGCGAGCGGCTTGGCGGCATGGTTTATGGCGCCGCGACCGAAGGAAACGGCAGGACAGTCGTCCTGCACCAACTCTACGTTCGGCCTGGCTGCCAGCGTGCCGGCATCGGTCGGAGCCTGCTGGCCGAGATCGAGGAATGCTTCCCGCAGGCCGAGCGGCTGCGGCTTGAGGTCGAGGAGGCCAACGAACCGGCCATCCGATTCTACCGGAGCGCGGGATTCGCATGTACGAGGTCGACCGCCAATTGCTGCGACGACACATCGGGAATCCCGGCCGCGGTCTATGAAAAGCGCCTGACCTGACCGCTCGCGGCCGGGTGGACATTTTTCCCCGGCGGCAGCATAACGAGCCCGCATCGCGGCGGCGCGCATCGAGACGGATTGAGATTCCCATGAAGGAATGGCTGCTTCAGATATTCACCTGGTGGAACGGTCAGACGATCGGCACCCGGTTTTTCACCTGGCGGTTCGGCCGGAGCCTTGGCGAGGATCATCTGGGCAATGTCTATTACCAGAACGCGGACGGGTCCAAGCGCTGGGTGATCTACAACGGTCCGGCGGACGCGTCGGCGATTCCTCCCGGCTGGCATGGCTGGATGCACCACCGTGTCGATACGCCGCCGTCGTCAGAGGACTACGTCCCTCGTACCTGGCAGAAGCCGCACCAGCCGAACCATACCGGCACAGCCTTGGCGTACCGGCCCAAAGGCTCGCTGCTCAATCCGGCGGAGCGTCCGCGTGTCACCGGAGATTACGACGCCTGGACGCCGTAATCGACAGAGAGGCGCGTTGCCCATCCAGACTGCTGATGGACCGGCACCGTTCCGATGTCCCGGTTTGCCCTGCGTCGGCAAATTGGCGCCGGTTTCAAACGCTCAATTCTCTGCCGTAATCGTCCGGCACAGGGTGGTGCGGTCAAGTCGGGATGGCGGCTTTCGACACGTCGAGGAAGATTTGATGAACAACCGTATTCTGGGTCCGATTTTGGTGGCCGCGACCCTTGGCTTGGGGGTCTCGCCGGCGGCTGCGCAGGAACGCGTCTCGAATCCGGTCGCGGTGTTTTCCGGTCTCGACAAGATCACCGGCCGGATCACCAGCTTCGACGTCTATATCGACGAGACGGTCCAGTTCGGCGCGCTGCAGGTCACGCCGAAAGTCTGCTATAGCAGCGCCGAGGGACAAGTCGCCAAGACGGACGCGTTCGTGCAGGTCGACGAGATCACGCTGCAGCGCGATATCCGGCAGATTTTTTCCGGCTGGATGTTCGCCGATTCCCCGGGTCTCAACGCCGTCGAGCACCCGGTCTACGATGTCTGGTTGAAGAGCTGTAAGAGCGATTCGGCCGTTCCCGCTCCGGAGGGGTAAAAGGTCGCATCCTCGGAGACCGCTTCCGCCAGAAGCACCTGATAGGCATCGCGATGCACCTCGATCGCGCCGAACGAAGCGAGATGATCGGTCAGGAACTGCGTGTCGAGCAGGCGGTAGCCGCCGCGGCTGAGGCGCTCCCACAGATAGGCGAGCGCGATCTTCGAGGCGTCGGTCCGGCGTGAGAACATGCTCTCGCCGAAGAAGGCCGCGCCGAGCGAAACGCCATAAAGTCCCCCGACCAACTCCTCGCCATCCCAGGCCTCGACGGAATGCGCGAAGCCTTCGCGAAACAGCGACAGGGTCAGCGATCGAATCTGGGAGTTGATCCAGGTTTGTGACCGGCCGGGAGAAGCCTCGGCACAGCCGTCGACCACGGCCGGAAAGGCGGTGTCCACCCGGATATCGAACGGAGCGCGCCGGATCGTCTTGCGCAGGCTCCGCGACAAATGGAACTCGTCGAGCGGCAAGATCCCACGCTCGGTCGGGTCGATCCAGAAAATGCCAGGATCGTCGGCGGTTTCCGCCATCGGAAAAATCCCGCAGGCATAGGCTTTCAGGAGGATGCTTGGCGTGATCTCGAACCGCTGTCCGCCGCGCCGGGCCATGGCGTTATACCAACCTGCGGTGATAGGGACTCATTCGATCGGGACAATCACCGATGTCTGGCAAGAAGCGGGGCGACGCGCGATGCGGCGCATCGGGCGAGGCCCGCGACGAAGCCAGACACGGCGAGCGCCCGGCCATAGGTGGGCTGGTCGGGCTCGCCGGACGGCGTCGCACCGCTTGCCCGATGCGCCGCATCGCACCGCGCATCGCTCCTGGCCGGCCAAGCCCGTTCAGCTCCATCGAATGCGTTCCTATCACCGCAGGTTGGTATCAATTCGTCGCCTTGGCCGCGAGATAGTTTTCCAGCCAATGGATGTCGTAGTCGCCGGTGCCGATGTCGGGATTGTCGACCAGATCACGGAACAGCGGCAGCGTCGTCTTGACCCCATCGACGACGATCTCGTCCAACGCTCGGCGTAGCCGCATCATGCATTCGGCGCGGTTGCGGCCATGCACGATCAGCTTGCCGATCAGGCTGTCGTAGAAAGGCGGAATCTTGTAGCCCTGATAGACGCCGGAATCGACCCGCACCCCCAGGCCGCCAGGCATATGATAATGCGTGATCTCACCGGGTGAGGGAGCGAAGGTCTTCGGATCCTCGGCATTGATCCGGCATTCGATGGCATGGCCGGAGAACTGAATCTCGGATTGTTTAATGGACAGTCCTTGACCGCTCGCCACACGAATCTGTTCATGTACGAGGTCGAGACCGGTGATGGCCTCGGTCACGGGGTGCTCGACCTGGAGACGGGTGTTCATTTCGATGAAATAGAACTCGCCGTTCTCGTAGAGAAATTCAATCGTTCCCGCGCCCCGGTAGCGAAGCTCGGACATGGCGTTGGCGCAGATGCTGCCGATCCTGGCGCGCTGCGCATCGTCGAGTGCGGGCGAGTTCGCTTCTTCCCAAACCTTTTGATGGCGCCGCTGCAGCGAGCAGTCGCGCTCGCCGAGATGGATGGCGTTGCCGGCTCCGTCGCCGAAAACCTGCACCTCGATATGGCGCGGCTTTTGCAGATATTTCTCGAGATAGACCGCGTCGTCGCCGAAGGCCGATCCCGCTTCGGCGCGGGCGGTCGCCAGCGCGTTGGAAAGGTCGCCGGCCGAGTGCGCGACCTTCATGCCACGTCCGCCGCCGCCGGCGGATGCCTTGACCAGTACGGGGAAGCCGATGTCGTTGGCGATTTTCAAAGCTTCGTCGTCGTCGGTCACCGCACCCGGCGAGCCGGGAACGACTGGGATGCCGAGGCGCTTGGCCGTGCGCTTGGCCTCGATCTTGTCGCCCATGATCCGGATATGGTCGGCGGTTGGGCCGATAAAGGTGATGTTATGAGCCTCGAGAATGTCGGCGAAGCGGGCATTTTCGGACAGAAAACCATAGCCGGGATGAACCGCGTCGGCCCCCGATATCTCACAGGCGGCGACGATCTGGGGAATATTGAGATAACTGTCGCGCGCCGGCGGTGGTCCGATGCAGACGCTTTCATCGGCAAGACGCACATGCATCGCCGTGTTGTCGGCGGTCGAATGCACCGCGACCGTCGAGATGCCGAGTTCCTTGCAGGCGCGCAGAACTCGCAGTGCGATCTCGCCGCGATTGGCAATCAGAACCTTCTTGACCATCCCGTGCCCCTCAAGCGACCACGACGAGCGGCTCGCCGTATTCCACTGGCTGGGCATTCTCGACCAGGATCTTGATGACCTTGCCGGCCCGCGGTGCCGGGATCTGGTTCATCGTCTTCATTGCTTCGATGATCAGCAGCGTTTCGCCTTCCGCGACCTGCTGGCCGATTTCAATGAAATGCCGGCCCCCAGGGGCGGAGGAGAGATAAACTGTTCCGACCATGGGCGAGGGGACAGTGCCGGGCTCCGGACCGGTAGAGGCAGGTACGTTGACAGGGGATACTCCGGATTGCGACGCCACAGGCGCCGGCTGACCGTGCTCGGGAGATGGAGCGTAGGTCAATGCCTGCGGATGACCGACCACGTAGTCCTTTTGGCGCGACACCCGGACACGAAGCGTACCGTGCTCGACCTCGATCTCGGTGAGGTCAGTGTCGTTCAGGATTGTCGCCAGCTCGCGAACGAGGGCGGAGTCCACATTGTTTTGTGCGTTCGACATTCCGGTCCTTCGGCCCCTTCGGGCTCGCTTTTATCGAAGACGTGCTTTGAGTGCGGTGATGGCGAGTTCGTAACCAACCGGCCCAAACCCCACGATCATCCCAACCGCGATCGGGGCAATCAGGCTCTTATGCCGGATTTCCTCGCGCGCATGGATGTTCGAGATATGGACCTCGACCACTGGTTTGCCAAAAAAACGGAGCGCGTCGTGAATGGCCAGGGAGGTATGCGTGTAGGCGCCGGCATTGATGATGATCGCCGCGGCGGCGTCTCGCGCCTCCTGTATCCACTCGACCAATTCGCCTTCATGGTTCGATTGCCGAAACACGATTTCGAATCCGGCTTCCGTACCCGCTGCCTCGCACCGGGTCTGAACGTCCGCAAGTGTCGCGGACCCATAGATCTCAGGCTCTCTGAGGCCAAGGGTATTCAAATTGGGTCCGTTGAGGATGTAGATCGTCGGGGTCATCGATCCTCGGTGGGTTCAACAATCACGTACGGCGCCCGCACGGCTTGCAAATCCCTATAGTGCGATAGGTGGCGCGGGGAAAGCGCCACCTATCGCGTTTCCTCGTCATCCAAAGGATTCAGCAGTTCGCACTGCCGCATTTTCGAACATTGGCGATGGTGGCGGTCAGATCCGCCACGCCAACGGCACCAGGCAGCACCTTGTCCGCGATGACGTAGGAGGGCGTGCCATTGATCGCCAGCCCTTGGGCAAGTTGATCCGCCTCCTGCAGGGCCGCCTTGACGGCCGAGGACCCCATCACCGGCCGCAGTTGTTCCTCGCTGATACCAAAACCCTCCGCCACCGTCAGCGCTTTGGCCTCGTCGGCGACTCCCCGTCCGGCAAGTAGGTCACGATGGAACGCGGCATATTTTTCGGGAGCAAGTTCACGGAATGCCAGACTGACGGTCGCCGCTTCGAGCGACTGCGGGCCGAGCACCGGAATTTCCTTGAGGATGAAACGCACATTGGGGTCATTCTCGACCAGCGCGTCCATATCCGCCATCGCCCTTTTGCAGAAACTGCAATTGTAGTCGAAAAATTCGACCACGGTGACATCGCCGTCGGGATTGCCCAGAGCCGTGCCTTCGGGCGTTTCGAACAGTGCCGGCCCAGTGTCGGTAATCGCCTTCTTCTGGGAGGCCAGCTGCTGCGCTGATCGCTTGGTCTCCAGCGCGTCCATCACCTCCAGAAGAACCTCGGGGTTCGTCACCAGATAGTCATGAACGATCTCTTCGATAGCCCGGCTCTCGGCCTCGTCGAAGGATGTCTGTGCCGGCTTTGCGGTCATCGTTTGCTGGGCGCTGGCGGGCACGGCGAATGCGATCGCCAGTGCGGCGGCGGCGAGGAGCTTGATTTTGGTCACGAGGAGGCGGTTCCTTCTGGATCGTCAGCGGATCTTGGTCTGGATGATGTCTTGGGCCTTCAGCCATGCTGGGGAGCCTGGCTTCAATTTCTGCTGGGCCCGCGTCGCGAAAATCTTCGCCTGACGGAAAGACCCACCGTGCCAGTAGCCCTCTGCGGTGGCAAGCTCCGCGCGACCGACATCGCCGAGGCGGCCATAGGCCATGGCGAGAAATCGATAAGCGACGGAGTTGACCGGGTCGCTTTGCAGGCCGGATTGGATCAAATCCACAGCCTTGTCCATTTGCGAGCGATCCCCGCCAGTGACGAGCGCCTGTCCGACCTCAGCCTTGAGGATGCCCGAACCGCTCTTGTCGAGCTTGACGGCCTTGGAGAACGCGGCTGCCGCTTCCTGCCAGCGACCGGCATCCATCAAAATCTCGCCGCGCATCTCGTGAAACCACGGGCTGTTCGGCTGGGCCGCAATCAGCGCCTCGATCTTTTGCAGGGCGGTCGCAGGCGAACCGGACAGATGCGTCGCGATGGCGTCGCCATACAGCGCCGCCAGACCGCGCGGATTGCGGGCAAATAGCCGCCGGACCTCCGACGCTCCCCCATTGTAGGCGACGATCTTGGCCCGTGCCAGATCATGCCGCTGAGCCAGGCCCGGCGAATCCTGGCGACTGAAATCGGGACTTTCCTGCGCGACCTGCTTCAAGGCCGCAATACGTTCGCGCGGCAAAGGATGCGACGACAGATAGTTGCCCGAGCGTCCGCTGGCGAAAAGATTGTTGCGATCGAGGGTCTCGAAGGTCTCCAGAAGCCCTTTCCCCGACTGGCCGGTCTTTCGCAGATAGGTCAGCGCAGCCCGGTCGGCGGTCGATTCCTCGCCGCGCTGATAGCTGAGCAGCCCCCGTCGCGCGAGATCGCCGCCGCCGGCCATAAGACCCGCACCGGCTTGAGCCGCCCCCCGCGCGCCTGATGACGCACCGGCCACAGCGACGCCGGCGCCGAGCAGTCCGGCCACGATGGCGATCGTCTTGGCGCGTTCCAATTGCTGGCGCAGTCGCTGTTGGTGGCCGCCCGCCAGATGCCCGATCTCGTGGGCGAGAATGCCGATCAACTGGTTGGGGGTCTCGGTCGCGATGATCGCCCCGGTGTTGACGAAAATCCGGCGACCGGCGACGAAGGCGTTGAAGCTGCCGGAATTGACCAGGACGATCTCGATGCCCGAGCGGGATAATCCCGCCGCCTTGAGGATCGGCCGCGCGTACTCGCCGATCAGCGCTTCGATCTCGGCGTCCCGGACCACGGGAAGACTGGCTTTTTCACTTCGCGCGGCCTCGGCCGCGACCGGGGCCAGCGCGACGGCAAGGGCGACGGCGATCGCGGTCAAACGGGCCGACAGACGGCGGGGCGACAAATTCATGCTAGGTCCTCTTCCAAACCCGGCCATTCAAGCGGATATCCTCCCCGGATCAAGGGGCCAAACTCCCGCTGTTCCGGCATTCTAATCCGGCGAATTCGAGGCGAAACAGGAATGAAACAGTGTCCGATCTGCTCACAATGACGGCATCCCGGCGGTCGGACATCGATCCGTTTCGCGCGATGGACGTGCTGGCCGAGGCCAACCGGATGATCGCACAAGGAGATTCGGTCCTCTCGCTGGCTGTCGGGCAACCGGCGGCGCCGGCACCGGAGATCGCGCGCGCTGCGGCGCGCGGCGTATGCTCGATCATGGCCGCATCGCCTATACGGACGCTCTCGGCCGGCGCGATTTGCGCGAGCGGATCGCGCGGCATTATGCCGAGGCTTACGGGCAGTCGCTCGACGCGGACCGAATCATGGTCACGACCGGCTCGTCGGCTGGTTTCAACCTCGCTTTTCTCGCCGCCTTCGACCCCGGTGATCGAATCGCCATCGCCGCTCCCGGCTATCCCGCCTATCGCAACATCCTGCGCGCGCTCGGTCTGGTCCCGGTGGAAATCGAAGTCGATCGATCGACCGAATACGTGTTTACGGCCGAGCATCTACGCAGCGCGCATGAGGCCGGCCCGATTGCCGGCGTCCTCGTGGCAAGCCCGGCGAATCCGACAGGCACCATGACGCCGTGCGAGGAACTGCGTCGTCTGGTCGAATATGCGGACGCTGAGGGCATCCGGTTCATTTCGGACGAAAGTCTATCATGGCCTGGCCTACGGCAAGGCTGAGGCGACAGCGCTCGAATTCTCGAAGCGACCGATCGTCGTCAACTCATTCTCGAAATACTACTGCATGACCGGTTGGCGGATCGGCTGGCTGGTGCTGCCGCCGGACCTGATGCGCGCGGCCGAGCGAATTGGCCAGAGCCTCTATATCTCAGCGCCCGAGCTTTCCCAGGTCGCCGCAACGGCCGTCTTCGATGCGAGAGACGAGCTCGACCGGGTTCGCGATGGCTATGTGCGCAACCGTGATCTTCTGATCGATCGCCTGCCATCGCTCGGTTTCCGAGACATCGCGCCGATCGACGGCGCCTTCTATGCCTATGCGGCCATCCCGGAGGGTGAGGCGAGTTCGACCGCCTTCGCCAAGGCCATCCTCGAAAACTGCCATGTCGCGATCACCCCCGGCACGGACTTCGATCCACGCCGCGGCGAGGGGTTCGTTCGACTCTCCTATGCCTGCGACCACGCGACGCTCAGCGAAGCTCTGGATCGAATCGCGGCGAACTCCGTCCGGTAGGTGCAAGCCAGCCTCGCTTGCCAACAGAAACGGGCGGCCCCTTGCGAGGCCGCCCGTTGTCTTTGTGCGTTGCGTTGGAAGACCAAACGCGATCGGCGCTCCGAAACCGCGCGGCCGAGAACAGGCAGCACGGAGGTCGCGAGCACTCAGAAGAACGAGCGCCGCGCCCACCAGCCGGTACGTCGCGGTTTTTCCGCGGTTTCGGTAGTTTCCTTCGTCGCGTCGCTGGATGTCACCACCGGCTCACCGGACTCTTCGACTTGGGTTTCGCGCACGTCGTCATTGGCCGCGGAGGCGGGCGACACCATCTCCTGGTCCGCCATCTCGCTCGGCGCGGCTTCCGGCGTTTCGCGCGAAGCGGATTCCGCGGCCGGAGCAGACTCCGGCGCCGCTGCTGCCAGCTCTTCCCCATTGCGTTCGCCGGATGTCGCGACGGACGTTTCGGCGGACGCGGCATTCGTCTCCCCAGCCGCATCCATAGCGACTGGCTGGAGCGGGGCCGAAGGCACTACCTCGACGTGCGGCACGGCAACGGCATCGCCAGCTTCCTCGGCGTTCGCGGGCTGCGCCTCCTGCGCAGCGTCGCCGCCCGCCTCGGTCCCGTCGTCCGCACCGCCGGTCTCGTCACGATTGCGACGACCGCCACGCCGTCCGCGGCGCCGACGTTTGCGTCCCCGATCCGAATCATCCTCGCTTCGATCTGAAGCACGGTCATCGCCCGCCGATTCATCATCGGCGTCGCTGTCGGTCTCCGGCTCGGACTGGTCGCTTTCGGCAGAAACCGTCTCGTCGTCGTTCTCGCCCCGCCGCTTGCGCCGCCTGCGGCGTCTGCGCTTGCCACCGTCAGAACCATCCGAATCGGTCTGTTCATCTGCCTCCTCGATCGTTTCAGGCGACTTGCGGGCAGCTTCCTCGTCAGCCGCTTCGTCCAAAGCGTCGATCTCGGCCGCCGCCACCGATTCGGGATTGACGACGTCGGAGGAGATTTCCGGTTTCACCGCCTCGCTGCCATGCTCGATAGCGAGGCTTTGATGACCGGCGCTCTCATCGGCGGCGAGGACGATGCGCAGACCGTAATGGCGTTCCAGCTCTTCGATCCGCTGGCGCTTTTCATTGAGCACGTAGAGCGCGGTCGCCGTCTGGATCTTGACGATCAGGTCGTGGCTCGAATGCTTCTGGAGGTGTTCCTCGATGGTGCGCAGGACATGCAGCGCGGAGGAGGAAGCCGATCGGATGTGGCCGGCGCCTTCGCAGACCGGGCAGGGCTGCATTGTGGATTCGAGAACGCTGGCGCGAATGCGCTGGCGACTCATTTCCAGAAGGCCGAAATGCGAAATGCTGCCGACCTGAATGCGCGCCCGATCGCTCTTCAGGCAATCCTTGATCTTCTTCTCGACCGTCCGGTTGTTGCGCTTTTCCTCCATGTCGATGAAGTCGATGACGATCAGACCCGCGAGATCGCGCAGACGGAGCTGCCGCGCGACTTCCTCGGCGGCCTCCATATTGGTCTGGAACGCCGTATCCTCGATCGAGTGCTCGCGCGTCGAGCGTCCCGAATTGACGTCGATGGCAACCAATGCCTCGGTCTGATTGATGATGATGTACCCGCCGGACTTCAGCGTGACATGCGGATGCACCATCTTTTCAAGCTGCGATTCGATGCCCTGGCGCGCGAAGATCGGCGTCTGATCCCGATAGGGCTGCACAACCTTCGCCTGGCTCGGCATCAGCATCCGCATGAAGTCCTTGGCTTCACGGTAACCGGCCTCGCCGGCGACGAGGATCTCGTCGATATCCTTGTTGTAGAGGTCGCGGATCGATCGCTTGATCAGGCTGCCCTCTTCATAGACCAGGGCCGGGGCGATCGACGACAGCGTCAGATTGCGGACGGTCTCCCACAACCGCATCAAATACTCGTAGTCGCGCTTGACCTCGGGCTTCGTCCGGTTCGCGCCAGCCGTGCGCAGGATGATGCCCATGCCCTTCGGCACGTCGAGATCGCGCACGACATCTTTCAGACGCTTGCGATCGGACGCGTTGGTGATCTTGCGGGAAATGCCGCCGCCGCGCGCCGTATTCGGCATCAGAACCGAATAACGACCGGCGAGGGACAGGTAGGTGGTGAGCGCCGCGCCCTTGTTGCCGCGTTCCTCCTTGACCACCTGGACCAGCAGAATCTGGCGCCGCTTGATCACTTCCTGGATCTTGTATTGGCGGCGCGGGCGGCTCTGGCGAACCGGGACCTCCTCCATCGCATCCTCGGAGCCGATTTCGTCGATCTGCTCCGATTCGTCGCCATTCGCCTCGTCATTGGCGTCGTCGTCGCTTGTCGAGCGGCCACGGCCGCGCCGAGCTCTGCTGCTGCGTCGACCGCGTTGTGATTGACTAGAGGTCGGCTCGTCGTCGCCATCGGAATCGTCGGCGTCGGTCTCCGCGGCGTCGTCTGCCGACTCGCCTTGCGGCATCCCGGCGGCTGCTACGTCAGGCTGATCCCGGTCTTCGGATAATTCGCCGCCTTCGCCCGACGCGGGTTCGCCGTCCTGCGAATCGACGGTCTCCGAGATGCTTTCCTCGTCGTTGCGCTCTGCCGCCTTGTTCCGCGACCCCCTGCGGCTACGCCCACGGCTGGGGCGCGGCTCGTCGGCCTCGTCCTCTTCCTCCTGGACGCGGGCGAGTTCTTCGTCGATCAACGCCTGCCGGTCGGCCTTGGGGATCTGGTAGTAGTCCGGATGGATTTCGCTGAAGGCAAGAAAGCCGTGGCGGTTGCCGCCATATTCGACGAAGGCGGCCTGCAGTGACGGCTCGACCCGTGTCACCTTGGCCAGATAGATGTTTCCCTTAAGCTGCTTCTTGTGCTCCGATTCGAAATCGAATTCCTCGATCCGACTACCGCGGACGACGACGACCCGCGTCTCCTCCGGGTGGGACGCGTCGATCAGCATTTTGTTTGCCATGAATGGACTCCCGGGCGCTCGCGCCGGGCCGTAACGAGGCGTGTGAAGCCTGCGGGACGACCGTGGGGCGCGAGCCCGTAAGGGGCGTGATTCGCTGCCGTTCCTCTCCGCGCGGCGACGACCGTCCGGCCCGGGAAGGGCTGGCGATGAACGTCGGGCTATAAGCGGAGGCTGACGACAAAATCACGACCTGCAACAATTGGATGGCCGCTGTAGCGGCCGACGAAACGCGCGGACCGGCTGCTGTTTCGAACAGGGCGCATCCGCATCGTTGGAAAATCGCCTGGAGCTGCGCTCCAGTATCGATTGAAAATCTTCCGAGAAGCTGATGACCGGTGTCGATGCCGTCAAGGATCCAAGTGCCGCAACCGCTGCAACCAGACGCTAGCGTCCACTGGCGGTTCCGCTTTCGACCCGACGACGACACGGTCCTCCCGTCATAGTCAGCCTCGTCTGCGCTTTTATGCTGGCCGAGGGCAAGAAACAAGGGGAACATCGCAATGGGGCGTAGCGCGGTACCGATCTGCCAAGGCCAACGCAAGCTTTGGCCGCTAGCCAAGCGCTAGGACCAAAAAAACTGCCCTGGCGTTGCGGAGCTGGCGATGGGTACGCGCGGGAGCATGGTCGAATCCGATGCGGCTTCCGCCCCAGTCTGATCATCTTTATAGCGTTCGACCGGGCGATGCGGGGTCGAAGGTCGGCTCCGCCTCGGCTAGGTGCGGCGAGGATTACCAGATGGGAGCACGGGCTGGATCGAGGGGCATGACACGCTTCGTCCAAATACTGGTTTCCGGTTGTCGGCGATGGGTCCGGGTTGCGGCATTTGCGCTGCTTGCGATTTTGGCCTGGCGGGTGGAGGCACACGCTCGGGACTTGGTCATTACCGACATGAGCCAGAGGGCGGGAAAGGACGAATATTCCGCGTCCTTCGTTCTGCGAGGCAAACCCCAGACCCGCATTCTGCGGCTTGCCAATCCCGATCGGGTCGCGGTCGACTTCATCGATACGCTTTCAGCCGCTTCAATCGCGGCACCGCCGGACAACGGTTTCGTCGAGAGCATCCGCCACGGGCTCGTCTCCAGCAACCGCTATCGTTTCATCTTTCGCCTCAAGCGAGAGGCATTCGCCGCGATCCGGACCGAGGAACGGCCGGACGGGCAAGTCATCGTCCTGTCGATTCAGCCGTCGGACGTGGCGCACGCGCCTGTGGCGAGGGCCGAAACACCGGGCGCACAGCCCGATGCCATTGATTTGCAGCAGAACGCGGCGAAGCCGGAGCGGAAGCTGACGATCGTGCTCGACCCTGGCCACGGCGGAATCGACAACGGCGCGGTGTCGCGCTCCGGCACGCATGAGAAGGATATCAATCTGGAACTGGCGTTCGCCCTGAGGGATTCGCTGCTCGCCAAGGGTGGCGTCAGAGTGGTTTTGACCCGCGAAGATGACACCTTCATTCCATTGGACGCGCGGGCCGCCGCCGGCCGCCGGGAGCGGGCCGATCTTTTCATCTCGATCCACGCCGATTCGATTCGCCAATCCGCTTTGCGCGGCGCGACAGTCTATACGCTTTCGGAAACGGCATCGGACGAGCTGTCTCGGCAGGTCGCCGCCGCGGAAAATGCCTCCGACCGCTTTGCCGGCGAGGAATGGCAGAAGGAGAAACCGGATGTCTTCGACATCCTGCTGGACCTCACGCGCCGGGAGACCGTCAGCTTCTCGGAGCACTTCGCGACGTCGCTCGTCCACGATCTGGCGACCCGTGACATCCGCCTGATCAATCGACCCAAGCGGTCAGCGGGGTTCAAGGTTCTAAAGGCACCGGATGTTCCCTCTGTCCTGGTCGAATTCGGTTTTCTTTCCAACCGTCAGGACGAAAGGCTCTTGCAGGACGATGCCTGGCGCGAGGAGGTGGCCGCCGCCACGGCGGATGCTGTGATGAATTTTTTCGGGGGAACGGAGCAGGGAGGACGACGAGGCTGCACTGCAGCCGACGAGTGTGATAAATCAACAACGAAGACGGCAATTGATCGACCGAACGCCGATTGAGTTCACGGCCTTGCCGCAATTGCCGACAACAAGGTTGATGGATTGTATGCGGAAAGGGCAATCGTTCGTCCCGACCGTATTTGTAGACCTGCCGGATGGCCAATCGGCGCCATGATCGGGTAGGAGACCGAACCGGAGTGTCGCACCTGGGGCGGACGGAGTTTTTATGATTAGATTGCTCGGCTATTTCTTCGGAATCGGAGCCATCTTCTTCCTGATCGTGGCGGGCGGTTTTGCCTGGTACGTCGAGAAGATGGCGCAGGATTTGCCGGACTATCAGGTGCTGGCCAACTACGAGCCACCGGTGACGACGCGGGTTCACGCTTCCGACGGATCGCTCATGGCCGAATACGCGCGCCAACGCCGTTTGTTTCTGCCGATCCAGGCGATTCCCGATCTGGTCAAGAACGCGTTTCTCTCGGCCGAAGACAAGAATTTCTATCAGCATCCCGGCATCGACCTCGAAGGTGTCGCCCGTGCCGTCCTGGTCCTGGCCAAGGGTGGGCGCATGCAGGGTGCATCGACGATCACCCAGCAGGTCGCCAAGAACTTTCTGTTGACGAACGAGCGCACGCTGGATCGCAAGGTGAAGGAAGCGATCCTTTCGCTGCGCATCGAGCAAGCCTATTCGAAGGACAAGATCTTCGAGCTTTATCTCAACGAGATCTACCTCGGGCTCGGCTCCTATGGCATCGCCGCGGCGTCGCTGGCCTATTTCGACAAGCCGGTCAGCGAACTGACGATCGAGGAATCGGCTTATCTCGCGGCGCTGCCCAAGGCGCCGGAGAACTACAATCCGTTCCGCGATGAAGACAAAGCGCTCGAGCGTCGCAATTGGGTCATCGATCAGATGGCCACGAATCAGATCATTACCGATGCCGAGGCCGCCGAGGCTCAACAAAAGCCGCTGGGCGTTAATCCGCGCACGTCCGACACCTATCTGGCGGCAGCGGAGTATTTCACTGAGGATGTCCGGCGCGAAATCATCCAGCGCTATGGGGTCGATGCGCTCTACGAAGGCGGATTGTCAGTCCGAACGACGCTTGATCCACAGCTGCAGGCCGAAGCGCGCGCCGCGCTGCAGCGTGGGCTGGTCAAATATGACGAGGCGCGTGGGTTTCGGGGCGCGGTGACGCGGATCGACATTGGAAGCGACTGGGGGCCGGCGCTCGGCAAGGTCGAACCGCTCGCGGACGTGCCCGAGTGGCGCTTGGCGGTGGTTCTCGCCACCGACAGCGACCGGATCAGCATCGGCCTTCAGCCGGTCTCCGGCGCGCTCGGCCCAAAACGCGAAGTCGGCACGATCGCGCTCGCCGATATGAAGTGGGCGCTACGGCTGAACACCAAAGAGCGACAGGGCACGGTGAAATCGGCCTCGGATGTCGTCTCGCGTGGTGACGTCGTCTATGTCGAGAGCATCGAGGAAGGCGGCGGCTATCGGCTCCGCCAACCGCCGAAGATTCAGGGCGCGCTAGTTGCGATGGAGCCGCAGACCGGCCGCGTATTGGCCATGGTCGGCGGCTTCTCCTTCGCCGAGTCGGAGTTCAACCGGGCCTCGCAGGCCTATCGGCAGCCCGGATCGTCGTTCAAACCATTCGTCTACGCCGCGGCACTCGACAATGGCTACACCCCCGCGTCCGTCATCCTCGACGCGCCGATTTCACTGCCCGACGGCAATGGCGGTTTCTGGGAGCCTTCCAATTACGGCGGCGGCTCCGCCGGCCCATCGACACTGCGCCTCGGAATCGAAAAGAGCCGCAACCTCATGACGGTCCGCCTGGCCAAGGACATGGGCATGCAACTCGTCGCCGAATACGCGGAACGGTTCGGCATTTACGACAAGCTCTTGCCCTATCTTCCCATGGCGCTCGGCGCGGGCGAAACGACGGTCCTGCGGATGGTGTCGGCTTTTTCGATGATCGCCAATGGCGGGCGTTCGCTCCAGCCCTCGCTGATCGATCGCATCCAGGACCGGTATGGACGCACGATCTACAAACACGATCAGCGCCAATGCCAGTCATGCGATGCGACCCGATATGACGGCCAGCCCGAGCCGGAGCTGATCGACGAGCGCGATCAGATCCTCGATCCGATGACGGCCTACCAGATCACCTCGATGATGGAAGGCGTCGTGCAGCGCGGTACGGCGACCAAGGTGAAGGAACTCGGCGTTCCAATCGCCGGCAAGACCGGGACGACCAATGAGGAGAAGGACGTCTGGTTCGTGGGCTTCACGCCGGATATCGTCACCGGCGTCTTTCTCGGCTACGACAATCCGACGCCGATGGGCCGCGGGGCGACGGGTGGCGGAATGGCTGCCCCGGTCTTCATCGATTTCATGCGTGAGGCTTTGAAAGACCGCAAGCCGATCGAGTTCCAACCTCCGGAGGGCATGGAGATCATCGCCGTCAACCGGAAGTCCGGCATGCGCGCCAGCGGCTCGGGACCCGACGTGATCATGGAGGCGTTCAAGCCCGGAACCGGCCCGTCGGATGCCTACCAGGTCATCGGCATGGACGAGGTCGCGTCGGGTTTCGGCTCCGGCGAAGTCTCGCAGGAAGCCGAGCAGGCCATCGTCCAGGGCGCTGGCGGGCTGTTCTAGCCAAGCGCTGCCATCGGCGTTATAGACGCTTCAAGGGCGGGCCGACCGCCCTTTTCCTTGCGCAAAGCGCCCCGGCGACCGTCGGGGCGGCATTCAAATCACCAGTAAATCAGGAGATTGCGGCATGCGTGCCGAGATCGAGACCATGGTCGACGAAATCAAGCAGGCCATAAGCCTGCTGAGGAGGCATCTTTGACTGGGATCAATCCCTCAAGCGCCTCGATCATCTGAACCAGAAGGCGGAAGATCCGTCGATCTGGGACGATGCGGCGGAGGCGCAGAAGCTGATGCGCGAGCGCCAGCATCTCGACGAAGCGGTCAGCTCCATCAAGCGCCTCGACCAGTCGCTCAGCGATAACGTCGAACTCATCGCCATGGGCGAGGAGGAGGGCGATTCTGAGATCGTGACGGAAGCCGAAAAGGCGATCCGCGGAATTCGGGCCGACGTCGACAAACGGCAGATCGAGGCGTTGCTGGCCGGCGAGGCCGATTCCAACGACACCTATGTCGAGGTCCATTCCGGTGCCGGTGGCACCGAGAGCCAGGACTGGGCGGCCATGCTTTTGCGCATGTATATGCGCTGGGCCGACCGCTCCAAGATGAAGGTGGAGGTTCTCGAGGAACATGCCGGCGAAGAGGCAGGCATCAAATCGGCGACGCTGCTCATCAAGGGCCACAACGCCTATGGCTGGATGAAAACCGAATCGGGCGTGCATCGCCTCGTGCGGATTTCGCCGTATGATAGCCAGGCGCGACGCCACACGTCCTTTGCGTCGGTTTGGGTGTATCCGGTGATCGACGACACGATCCAGATCGACGTGTCCGAGTCCGACGTGCGTATCGATACCTATCGCGCGTCCGGCGCCGGCGGTCAGCACGTCAATACGACGGATTCGGCCGTGCGCATCACCCATTTGGCGACCGGCATCGTCGTTCAGTGTCAGGCCGAGCGCTCACAGCACAAGAACCGCGCAACGGCGTGGAACATGTTGCGCGCGCGGCTCTACGAGGCCGAACTCGAGCGGCGCGAGGAAGAGGCGAGTGCCGAGGCCGCATCGAAGACCGATATCGGCTGGGGTCACCAGATCCGGTCTTACGTCCTGCAGCCTTATCAGCTGGTGAAGGACTTGCGCACCGGGGTGGAGAGCACGTCACCCCAAGACGTGCTGGATGGTTACATCGACGAGTTCATGGAAGCGGCACTGGCCCATCGCGTGCATGGCAGCGACGTGGAAGTCGAAGATATCGCCTGAGAACAGGATGGACGGGCGGGTAAAGGCCGGTCGTCAGCTGAGCGCGCCAATCCTCAGGCCGATGCGACGAAATCGTGCCGGGTCGACGGCTCGGTCATCGCGCCGCACTTCGTAGTGAAGGTGGGGGCCGGTACTGCGCCCGGTGCTGCCGACCTCGCCGATCTTGGTGCCTTTCGCGACGGTCTGGCCCACGCTAACGTCGACCCGCAACATATGTGCGTATCGCGTGGTAATGCCGTTGCCGTGGTCGATTTCGACGAGGTTGCCGTAGCCACCGGCGCGGCCGGCTTTGGTGACGGTGCCGGGCGCGGTGGCCGGGACCGGCGTGCCTGCCGCCGCGGCATAATCGTCGCCCGAGTGCAATCCGCGCCGTCCGAGAAAGGGATCGGAGCGAATTCCGAACGAGCTGGAGAGGCGACTGCCGGGCAGCGGCGCCGAGATCGGAAGGGTCGTCGCCACCAAATGGACCTTCTGCAAAGATGCCAGGGCCGTATCGAGTTCGGCATACGATTCGTCGAAATCATAGTCCACAGGTACCGGCTCGAACGGACCACCCGTGGCAGTCTGCTCATCGAGCTCAGGAACGTCGATCCCGGCCGCTTTCAGTGCCGCGGCGATCTTGAGCGTTCGTGTCCGGGCCGTCTCCGCCATACTCTGTAGATGTTCGATCTGACGAAGTTCGGCGATGTCGATGGAGCGTCCGACCTCGCGGATCATCGCGTCGGCGACCTGGGTCTTCCCGGCCAATTCGGCGGGCGCCGCCGCGGAGGGGCGCAATCCGGTCGTGAGAGCGGCCCGCTCGCCGAGCGAGCCGGTACGGATCGGATCGACGAGGGCCGCAGCGGGCTGCGAAACCGCAGCGCCGACCTCGTCCTCGACGAGCGTGTCGAGCACTCCCATCGGCAAATCCGCCACCTCGAGTCGAGGATTGGGTGTGGGCAGGGGAATCGACGCCAGGGCGACCCCAACCTCTTGGGCGCGTTCATACAAGGGGCGCAACTTGTCGTAGCGGGCGGTGAGCTCTTCCTGCTGATCGAGAAGCACGTCGACCTTTGTCTCGACGATCTTTTGCGAAATCATCTGTCGGCTGGTGACTGTGTCGAGTTGCGAACGCAGCGATGCGATCCGCTGTTCGTAATCCTGACGGATCTGGGCTTGTCGCGCGGTCAGCCGCGCCGCGATATCGTCTTGCATGAGGAACCAGGTCGGCGCCGCGACAATGGTCAGAGAGATCAGAGCCGCAAAGGCCGTTCCGAGCAGAAGCGACCGTCGCCCCACCGTGAAATGGCGAACCTGTTCGCCGCGGGCGATGATGATGGTGTGAGGCTCGCGGTACTCCCCAAAGGTTCGTCTGTGTTTGCTCGCCGCCATTTCCCGTTCCTCGTTGATGGGACGGAGGCCCAGTCATCGATGAACCGATTGCACACGATTAAGGTTAACGATCCTTTGCCTGTTGCTCACAATTCCGCTTCTCAGCTGGAAAGCGGCGATAGCGAGCGATAGAAGGTTGGGGTCAACCCCGCTTCGGATCGGGCGCGATCGTTGAAGGGCGCTTTTACCTGGCCGCGGAAACTCGCGCGAACGAGTTCTTGAAAGCGCTCGGCGGGATCGCGCCGTTCCCGGGCGCAGAGGAACCGGAACCACTTGGCGCCGATCGCCACATGCTTTTTCTCGTCGCGATAGATGATTTCCAGGATGGCCGCGGTGCCGGCGTCGCCGACACCTTCCAGTTTTTCCAGAAGCGAGGGCGTCACATCCAGCCCCCGCGCTTCGAGGATCAGCGGAACGACCGCGAGGCGGGCGCCGAGATCATGCGCTGTCGCTACCACGGCCTCCCACAATCCGTCATGGGCGGGCAGGGCGCCATAGTGGGAGCCGAGGGCTTCCAGCCTTCGCGCCAACAGGCGGAAGTGCTTGGCCTCTTCCAGCGCGACGGTCATCCAGCCATCGAAGAACGAGCGCGGCACCGCTTCGCTGGCAAAGCGGGCGACGATGTCGAGCGCGAGGTCGATGGCGTTCAGCTCGATGTGGGCAATCGCGTGGATCAGAGCGATGCGGCCCTCGACCGTGTGCACGGAGCGCCGTTTGACCTTGCGCGGCGAAACGAGAATCGGGGCGGCCGGGCGGCCGGGCCGATCTGGCAGCGCAGGATCCCCAGGAGCGTGCAGGCCTATGCGCCGGCCGAACCAGAGGCGGCAGGCGAGGTTGGTGCGCTCCACCTTGGCGTCGAGGTCGCTTTCGCGCAGCGCTTCGATGGTCGCTTGCCGAAGCGTCGAGGGTTCCTTGCTGGCTCTGCTCATGTCGAGGATGCGAGTTGGCGCGCGGCCTCCAGCACCTCCTCGGCGTGCCCCGGCACTTTCACCTTCTGCCAGAGCCGAATGATCGTGCCGTCCGGACCGACCAGCGCGGTGGTGCGTTCGACGCCCATGTAACGGCGGCCATACATGCTCTTCTCGACCCAAACCCCGCAGGCATCGAGCAGCAGCTTTTCCTCGTCCGACAGGAGACGGACGGTTAGATTGTGCTTGTGCTTGAATTTGCCATGCTTTTTGACCGTATCCGGCGAGACCCCGAATACCGGGACACCGAGGGAATCGAATTCGCCCTTCAGCCGCGAGAAATCAACAGCTTCAACCGTGCAACCGGACGTATCGTCCTTTGGGTAGAAATAAAGAACGAATGGTGTGCCCTTCAGATCATCGCGTGAGACGATCTCCCCCTTGTCATCCGGCAAGCGGAATTCGGGGCAGGTATCGCCGGCTGAAAGTGCCATCATGTCGTCCTATTGAGTTCAGGGGCCTGAGAAATCAGCCTTGGGATGTTTTGTGAACCTTGGCTGCCAGAATTTTTTATCAATATCTCTATTGTGTTGGAGCAGCCATGCCGCCCTCGACGCATCTTCAGGAGCGAGAATGAGCATCTTTTCGCGTGGGAAGGCATGGCGACAATGCGCGCTGCGTTCGGCACGCGTGTGATTTGCCCATGAAAACCGCGATTCGGATTGTCGCCGGGCTTGCCAGTCTCGCCATATTCGTTGTTCTGGCGCTCGCCATCGCCATTAGCGCACTGCTGTGGACCGATCGCGGCAAAGACTTGCTGCGTTGGCAGACCGAACGGATCGCCTCGGCGTTTGTCGGGCCAGCCTTCTCGGTTGAGTTCGGTCGCCAGCAGGTCGGATTCGGTCCGGCGGGAACTCTTGGTATTCGCTTTTCCGACGTCGCGATCAAGAATCGGCGGACCGGTCAAGCGGTTGGAACCGCCGGCAGCGTCCGGGCGGGTGTCGGCCTGGGCGCGCTCTTTGGTGGGGGGCTCGCCGTCGATCGCCTCTCAGTCGAGACCGTGCGTCTCGACTCGTCTGTCTTCGACCATATGCTGTCCGGCAAGGAGTTTGCGGCAGAAGACCTCTTTATCGCTCTCGACCGACCCTTCGTCGCGATCGAGGCCATTGGGTTGCGCCATATCGAGGTCAGCGATCTTGCCGTGCTTGGCCGGGACGCAGACCGACTTGAGAACTTCGAGATCGCGGCTGACGCCTCGGGCCAATTCACGATGGACGCCAAGGGCATCATCGCCGCGCACGCACTGGCCTTATCCGGGACAGCCAAGCTCGATCCGAACCGGCAGCGAATTGTCGAATTCGCGGCAAGAACGTCCGAGCAGGAACTGCGGTGGGGCAGGGTGACGGCGAATGGCGATCACGACGCGCTCGGGCTCGTGTTGCCAGCAAGCTTCTCCGTTTCGCTCGCCACGACCGCGTCCGGCCGCCGTTTTACCGCCAACGTGAACGGTCACGACGGCCGGATTGTCGGCAAAACCACACAACCTGTGGCCACGGCAAGGGGCAGTGTTAGCCTTGCTGAAGGCGAGGATGACCTGACGATCAGCGATGGGCGGATCGATTTCGGGACGGCCGAGGCGGAGTTCGCTGGCCGGATCGCTCTGATGCCGGACGGCTCCGGGCGCCGTCGGCTGGAACTTCGTACGACCCGGCTGGCCTCGACGGCAGGACGCTCTGACGTGGCGGCATCGGCGTCGTTCAAGGCGGTGGGAGCGGTCGATTTCGGTGGGGCGCACGTCGCATTCGATGAATTGTCCCTAAGGACCAATCTCGGCGAGCTTGCCGGTGCCGGCGAACTCACGGGTGTGAATTCCGCAGACCGCGTTCGGCTGGACCTTACCGCAATCGCGCTGATGGCGGCGGACATCAGGGCCTTCTGGCCCTTCTTCATCGCCGAAAAGGCCCGCGACTGGGTGCTGGACCATGTTGCCGAGGCTGGATCCGTGCCGACGGGTTCGCTCGCGCTGGATATCAGTCTTGCGCGGCTTGCCGAGATCGCAGTGCCGGACGAGGGACCAATCGGGGATGAAGTGCGGCTTGCGCTCGATTTCGAGGATGGCACCTTCGCGACGATCGGCGACATGCCCGCCGTCGAGACTGTTTCCGGAACGCTGGACTATCGCGACGGTACGACGCTGATCACGGTCGCGGCAGGAAGCATCACCGGCTTTTCGAGCCTCGACATCGTGCCGTCGTCGTTGGATTTCGTTCGGGCGGACCATGGCGTGGCCGCGTCACTGTCCCTCAATCTCGTCGGCGATGCGCCGGCGCTGCTTCGGCTGGCCGACCGCGGGCCGGTGGGGGCTTTGCGAAAGTTCGGCTGGCGGAGCGACGACGTGACCGGCCGAGCGAAGGTCGGGGTCGGAGCGGCATTTCTTCTCGGTCAACCGGCGCCGGAACAAGAGCGGCTGGAGAGTTGGTCGGTCTTCGCCGATCTCGATGGGGTCGACCTCAAACGCCAGATCGACGGGCGCGAGATCAAAGCCATCTCCGGGATGGTCACACTTGCCCCCGGCGCGGCCATCGGAGACATTGCGGCTGCGATTGACGGGATTCCCGCCAGGGTGGAATTCTCTCAGCCGATCGGGCCGAACCCGATCGGCGAGGCGACGCTCGACGTGACCGCGCGATTGACCGACGACGAAGTTCGCGCAGCGTTGCCGATGCTCGGCGAGATCGTCGATGGCCCGCTGTCGGCGCGTTTGACGCGCGTCCAGGACGGATTTCACGCCCGGCTCGATCTCGGGACGGCACGACTTGACATGCCGGCGGTCGGCTGGAGCAAAGGTCCGGGTGTCCCTGCAATGCTCGCTTTCGATCTGAGCGTATCGGGCGAACAGATCTCGATGCGCAATGTCGAATTGTCGGGAGAGGGTTTCTCGGCCAAAGGCAGCATCGAAGCCGACAGCTCCGGTCTCAGGAGCGTGACGCTGGATAGTGCGGCTCTAAATCGGGGCGACGACATCTCCGGACAGCTCATACGCGGCGACGAGGGGTATGTGCTCGACATGACCGGGCGCAGCCTGGACGCCCGTGCGATGCTCGATCGGCTTCGCCGGGAAGGCGTGGCGGCGAAACCGGGCCAAGCGAGTAAAAGCAAGGCCGTCGACGCCACGATCGTGCTCGAGCGCTTGCTGGGTTTTGACGGTGAGGAGTTTCGGGATGCAACAATTCGCTACAAAGCCGGGGGAGCGATTTCGCTTTCTGCCCACACCGTAGCCGGCCGTTCGATCGAGCTCGCCGTCCGGCCACGCGGGGCGGATCGGATGATCAGTCTTGCCACCGACGACGCTGGATCGCTGCTCCGGTTCGGCGGGCTTTATAGGCGCATGCAGGGTGGCAGCGCACGCTTGCAGCTCTCGGGAATGGCGTCAGGCGGTTTCAGCGGGGCTTTAACGCTGCAAGATTTCACCCTGGTGGATGAACCGAGATTGGCAAATTTGGTGGGGACCACGCGCGTCGGTAGCGAAAGCCTGGCAGGCGCGATCGGCCGCGACCTCGAAGTATCGCAAGCCTATTTCGACTCTGCGTCCGTCGGCCTTGCCTGGGAAGGCGGCCGTCTTGTTGCGCAGGATGGCATTCTGCGCGGCCCGATCTTCGGCTCGAGCTTCGAAGGCACCATCTACGACTCTCGCGAGCAGATCGACATATCCGGCTCGTTCATGCCGGCTTACGCAATCAACCGGTTGTTCGGAGCCCTGCCGTTTGTCGGCGGCATTCTGGGCAACGGGGCCGAGGGCGCGCTGATCGGAATAACCTACCGATTGGCTGGCGCCTTCGGCGATCCGACTTTGACCGTCAATCCGATATCGGCGATCGCGCCGGGGATATTTCGCCGGATCTTCGAATATTAGCTCCTCGGAGGATCAGACGCTTCAGGCGACCGGCCGCACGAGAACGTGCTTTTTGCGCCCGACCGACAGTTTGGCCACGCCTTCGGCGAGGTTCTGCGGTCCCACCATAAGCCGCTCGTCAGAAACCGACACGTCGTTGAGGCGAACCGCGCCGCCCTTCACATGCCGCCGCGCCTCGCCGTTCGAAGCCGCGAGCCCGGCCGAGACGAGGAGGGACAGAAGCCCGATGCCGGATTCAAAGGACGCCGCCGGCACCTCGATCGTCGGCAATTTTTCGGCGAGCGCGCCTTCCTCGAAGGTCTTGCGCGCCGTCTCGGACGCCTCGTCGGCGGCCTCGCGCCCATGTAGCATCGCCGTGACTTCGTTGGCGAGGCGCTTCTTCGCCTCATTGATTTCCGACCCGCCAAGCGCTTCCAGCCGCGCGATCTCGTCCATCGGCATTGTCGTGTACAGCTTGAGGAAGCGGCCGACGTCGGCGTCCTCGGTGTTTCGCCAATACTGCCAGAAATCGTAAGGCGAGAGCATGTCGGCATTCAGCCAGATCGCGCCGCTGGCGGTCTTGCCCATCTTGGCGCCCGAAGCGGTGGTCAGGAGCGGCGAGGTGAGGGCGAACAGCTCCGCCCCATCCATGCGCCGGCCAAGGTCGATGCCGTTGACGATATTGCCCCATTGATCCGAGCCGCCCATCTGCAGCCGGCAGCCAAAGCGGCGATAAAGCTCGACGAAATCGTAGGCCTGCAGGATCATGTAGTTGAATTCGAGGAAGGACAGCGACTGCTCGCGATCGAGCCGCAGCTTGACCGAATCGAAGGACAGCATCCGGTTGACCGAGAAATGCCGTCCGACGTCCCGCAGGAACGACACGTAGTTGAGGTCGAGAAGCCAGTCGGCATTGTCGACCATGACGGCATCGTTCGGACCCTCGCCGAAGCGGACATAGCGCTCAAAGGAGCGCCTGATCCCGGCAAGGTTCTGCTGGATTCCCTCCACGGTCTGAAGCTTGCGCGCTTCGTCCTTGAAGGACGGGTCGCCGATCATGCCGGTGCCGCCGCCCATCAGCGCGATCGGGCGATGGCCGGTCTTCTGCATCCAGTGCAGCATCATGATCTGCATCAGCGATCCGACATGGAGGCTGGCCGCCGTCGGGTCGAAACCGATATAGCCGGTGACGGTCTCGGTGCGAAACAGCTCATCGAGGGCGGAGTCGCCCGATGTCTGGTGAATGAAGCCGCGTTCGCAGAGCGTCGCCAGAAACTCGGACTTGAAACCGGTCATGGGATAGTGATCCTGAGAGGTTCATGGGAACGCTGAGGTTCCTTCGTTCGTCGAGAGCCGTTTACCAGCCCTGACCAACAATTCCAGATGCGGAGCCGATTTTGGCCGAAACGCCCCAACGCCGAGCGATCGGCCTGATGAGCGGAACCTCGCTTGACGGGATCGACGTGGCGCTCCTCGACACCGACGGAGACGGCCTCGTGAAGCGCGGGCCGGCGCGGGTCTATGAATATGACGCCGCATTCCGGCGCCGTCTCGCCGAGGGGCTCGAAACCGCGAAGTCGATCATCCGCCGGACCGATCGTCCCGGTGATCTGCAAGCCTTGGAAACCGAATTGACCCGGCGCCACGCGGAGGCGGTGCGGCGCTTTTTCGCAGACTGCGACGTCGACCCCGCGACTGTCGACATCATAGGGTTCCATGGCCAGACCGTGCTGCACCGGCCCGACAAGGCAGTGACAGTGCAACTCGGGAACGGTCAGCTGCTTGCGGACATGCTCGGACTGCCGGTCGTCTTCGACATGCGCGCGAACGACATGGCCGAGGGCGGGCAGGGCGCACCGCTGGTTCCCGCCTATCATGCGGCGCTGGCGAAGAATCTGGCGCCCGAATGCCGGGAACTCCCGGTTGTCTTCGTCAATATCGGCGGCATTTCCAACGTCACCTATCTCGACGGCGAGCATGACCCCATCGCTTTCGATTCCGGTCCCGGCAACGCCTTGCTCGACCAGTGGCTGGACCGCGAGGCGGGAATTCCCTTCGACCAGAACGGCGCGATCGCCAGCGAGGGCGGCATTTTGTCCGCGCTTTCCGAACGCTATCTGTCCGCCGAATTCTTCGCGCAGGCGGCGCCGAAGTCACTCGATCGCTTCGATTTTGCCGTTCCGCCGCCCGGCGTCGGCTCGCTGGAGGACGTCGCCCGCACCCTCTGCTTCGTCAGCGCGCAAGCCATTCTCAAGGCGGCCGCGCATTTTCCCGAACCGCCGAAACTGTGGATCGTCTGCGGCGGCGGGCGGCGGCATCCGGCGATCATGGCCGATCTTCGCAATGGCGCCGCGCCGCATGCTCGCGTCGTCACGGCCGAGGAGGTCGGCTTCGACGGCGACGCAATGGAGGCGGAGGCCTGGGCCTATCTCGCGGTCCGCTCGCTCGACGGGAGGCCGCTGACATGGCCGACGACCACCGGCTGCCGCGAGCCGTCGAGCGGCGGCAGCCTCGTGCGACCCGCCTTAAGGCGGGTCGCGTCGGTGTGACATGGCAAGCCGCTTTGCACCGAGGTCATTGGCTATCTCAGCCGTTTGGGCCTCGGGTCTGACAATTCGCCGGCAAGCCGTCGATCGAGATAGTCGGCGCACTCGGCAAGCAGCTGGTCGGTATGTTCGGTGAAGAAGTGGTTCGCACCCTCCATCGTATTCTGGGTGATGACGATACCCTTTTGCGTCTTCAGCTTGTCGACGAGCGTCTGCACGTCCTTGGGCGGCGCCACGCGATCCTGATCGCCATGAATGATCAGGCCCGACGACGGGCAGGGCGCCAGGAACGAAAAATCGTAGGAGTTCGGCTGCGGGGCAATCGACAGGAAGCCTTCGATCTCGGGGCGACGCATCAAAAGCTGCATGCCGATCCAAGAACCGAAGGAATAGCCGGCCACCCAGCACTGCTTGGAATCGGGATGCAGGCTCTGCACCCAGTCGAGTGCCGAGGCGGCGTCCGAGAGTTCGCCGGCGCCATGATCGAATTCGCCTTGGCTGCGGCCAATGCTGCGGAAGTTAAAGCGTAGCGTCGTGAAACCACGTTCGACGAACATATAGAAAAGCTGATAAACGATCTGATTGTTCATCGTGCCGCCGAACCGCGGATGCGGATGCAGGACGATGGCGATCGGGGCGTTCTTCTCCTTGGCGGCCTGGTACCGGCCTTCCAGGCGGCCGGCAGGGCCATTGAAGATCACTTCGGGCATAATTGTCTTCCTTGGCGAGCAGGATTGCTCGGCGGGACGCTTCTTGACGAAGCCAAAGCGGCCTCGTAAGCTCTAGTTTAGAATGATTCAAAACTACCGGCCGGCGTTGAAGGCGTCTTTTAGTCCAAGCGCTGCGGAAAATTCAAGAATTTTGCGTCGACCGGCCACGAAATCGAACCGCTGCGAGAGCGAATGACCGCAAGCCAGCGACGCCTCTATCTGGATTACAACGCGACGGCGCCGCTGCTCGAGGAGGCACGGGACGCGCTCGTGTCGGCGCTCGACGCCGCCAATCCGTCGTCGGTCCATAGCGAGGGGCGCCACGCGCGTGCCCTGGTGGAGGAGGCGCGACGCTCGATCGCCCGCCTGTTGTCGTGCGATCCGGCCGACGTCGTCTTCACCAGCGGAGCGAGCGAGGCGGCCATGACAGCCCTCTCACAACGTTGGTTGATCGACGGTCGGGAGACGGAGATCAAAAAGCTCGCGGTCATCGACACCGATCACCCCTGCATTCGCGAAGGCGGCAGCTTCGCGGCGGATCACGTAACCCGTCTGCCGGTGGATGTGAATGGCATTGTGGACTGCGAGGCGCTTGCGGCCTGGGCCGCCGGGCTCGGCGAGGGCAATGTCGGCCTACTGGCGCTGACGCTGGCCAATTCCGAAACCGGCGTCCTGCAGCCCCTGGATCGTATCCACGCGGCGATCGTCGGTCGCTCGGTCCGGCTGGTGGTCGACGCCGTGCAGGCGATTGGCCGCATACCGCTCGACCTTGCCGAGACGGGAGCCGACGTGTTGCTGGTTTCCGGCCACAAGCTCGGCGCGGCCAAGGGCGTCGGCGCTTTTGTCCTTCGTCATTCCACGACGCGTCCGTTTCCGCTGGTGCGGGGTGGCGGACAGGAGTCGGGGCGGCGGGCCGGCACCGAATCGGTTCCGGCGATAGCAAGCTTCGGCGCGGCTGCCGACGTGGCTCGTGAACGTTTCGAGAGCATGCCGGACCGGCTTGTGACACTGCGCCACCATCTCGAAGCGGCCATCCGGAAAGCGCTTCCAGGTGTCGTCGTGCTCGGCGCGGACGCGGAACGGCTGCCAAATACGGTGGCAGTCGCGACTCCAGGGCTTCGCAGCGAAACGGCGCAGATGGCACTCGACCTCGCCGGTATCGCGATCTCGGCGGGATCGGCGTGTTCGTCGGGCAAGGTCGGTCGTAGCCACGTCGTTGCCGCGATGGCGGAAGCGGGTCTGGCAATCTCGGCTGAGGAGGGGGCCATCCGCGTCAGTTTCGGTTATGAGACGAGCGCGGACGATCTCGACTGGTTCGTCAGGGAATATGCCGGATTGGCCAATCGCGTCACGCACGCGCACCGACAAGATCACGCGGCATGAGGATTCAATCTTGCACTACGGCTCCGGGAGCCTAAAAAGCAGGACGCCTCGTTGCTATGTTAAGAGCCGCGTCGATGATATCGCGGCCGCACACGCCCAACCACCGGACCTTGAATCCGGCGAGTATGGAGAATTGGAATGCCTGCAGTCCAGGAGACCATCGATCAGGTCCGAAAGATCGACGTCGATCAATACAAATACGGGTTCGAGACGCTCATCGAGATGGATGTCGCCCCGAAGGGCCTCACCGAAGACACGATCAAGCTGATCTCGGCCAAGAAGAACGAGCCGCAATGGATGCTCGACTGGCGTCTCCAGGCTTTCGAGCGCTGGAAGACGATGGAAAGCCCGAGCTGGGCGCGGCTCGAATATCCCGAGATCGATTTCCAGGACATTCACTATTACGCGGCGCCCAAGTCGATGTCCGGGCCGGCCTCGCTGGACGAGGTGGATCCGGAAATCCTGCGCACCTATGAAAAGCTGGGAATCCCTCTGCGCGAGCAGGAGATCCTGGCTGGCGTCGTGAAGACCGTGGAGCCATCGGAGTTCGACGAGAATTCGCTGATGCCGCCGGGCTCCAACGGCTCCTCGCGGGTCGCTGTCGACGCCGTGTTCGATTCGGTGTCGGTCGCCACGACCTTCAAGAAGGAGCTCCAGAAGGCCGGCGTGATCTTCATGCCAATCTCCGAGGCGATCCGCGAGCACCCCGATCTGGTGAAGAAATATCTCGGCACGGTGGTTCCGGTGTCCGATAATTTCTTCGCAACGATGAATTCGGCGGTCTTCACCGACGGGTCCTTCGTCTACATCCCCAAGGGCGTTCGCTGCCCGATGGAACTGTCGACTTATTTCCGGATCAACGAGAAGAACACCGGCCAGTTCGAGCGCACGCTGATCATCGCCGACGAAGGCTCCTACGTTTCCTATCTGGAAGGCTGCACGGCGCCCCAGCGCGACGAAAACCAGTTGCACGCCGCCGTGGTCGAACTGATCGCGCTGGACGACGCCGAGATCAAATATTCGACGGTCCAGAACTGGTATCCGGGCGACAAGGACGGCAAGGGCGGCATCTACAATTTCGTCACCAAGCGTGGCGATTGTCGCGGCAAGCGCTCGAAAATTTCGTGGACACAGGTCGAGACCGGCTCGGCGATCACCTGGAAATACCCGTCCTGCATCCTGCGCGGCGACCACTCGCAGGGCGAATTCTACTCGATCGCCGTCTCCAACGGTCGCCAGCAGATCGACAGCGGCACCAAGATGCTGCATCTCGGCAAGAACACCACCAGCCGGATCATCTCGAAGGGGATTTCCGCCGGGCGCTCGAACAACACCTATCGCGGCCAGGTTTCGGCCCACCGCAGGGCGGCCGACGCGCGCAACTTCACACAGTGCGACTCGCTTCTGATCGGCAACGAGTGCGGCGCGCACACGGTCCCTTATATCGAGACCAAGAACGCCACCGCGCAGTTTGAGCACGAGGCGACCACCTCGAAAATCTCCGACGACCAGCTGTTCTACTGCATGCAGCGGGGCATCCCGGAGGAAGAGGCCGTGGCGCTGATCGTCAACGGCTTCGTCCGGGACGTGATCCAGCAATTGCCGATGGAATTCGCCGTGGAGGCGCAGAAGCTGATCGGCATCAGCCTCGAGGGCTCGGTCGGATAATGTCGCGCCCCAATGTGCCGCAGGATGCCGCCCGCGACGAACGCCTGAGCGATATCGAAGACGAGATCGCGCAGGCCCGGGAGACGATCGGGATGGCGCAGGGAAATGCCACTGACTCGACCGTCGCCGACGCACTTGAAGCGCTTCAGAACGAGCGCGATCGTCTTCTGACAGAAATCCAATCGGCCGACCTCGCCGACAACACCGAACGTTGAAGAAAACACCGATGCTTGAAATCAAAAACCTTCATGCCCGCGTGGCGGACGACGAGACCGAAATCCTGCGTGGCGTCGACCTGACGGTCCAGGCCGGCGAAGTGGCCGCGATCATGGGGCCGAACGGCTCCGGCAAATCGACCCTGTCCTATATTCTCGCCGGCCGCAGCGATTACGAAGTGACCGAGGGTGACATCCTCTACAACGGCGAGTCGATCCTGGAGATGGACCCGGCCGAGCGTGCCGCCGCAGGCGTTTTCCTTGCCTTCCAGTATCCGCTGGAAATTCCCGGCGTGGCGACGATGACGTTTCTCAAGACGGCGCTCAACTCCCAGCGCAAGGCGCGCGGCGAGGGCGAAATGACGACGCCGGACCTGATGCGCCGGGTGAAGGCGGCGGCGGCCGATCTGAAGATCGACGCGGCCATGCTGAAGCGCCCGCTCAATGTCGGATTTTCCGGCGGCGAGAAGAAGCGCGCCGAAATCCTGCAGATGGCGTTGCTGGAGCCCAAGCTCTGCGTCATGGACGAGACCGATTCCGGCCTCGACATCGATGCGTTGAAAATCGTCGCCGACGGGGTCAACGCGTTGCGTTCGCCGGAGCGGTCCTTCCTCGTGATCACTCACTATCAGCGTTTGCTCGACTACATTGTGCCAGACACGGTGCATGTCCTCTACAAGGGACGGATCATCAAGACCGGCACCAAGGAGTTGGCGCTGCAGCTCGAGAACGAGGGCTACAGCCAGATCATCGACGAGGCGGCGTGACGATGAATGTGCATCAGATGAACCCGCGGACGCCGGCGGAAACGGCGCTGATCGAGCGTGCTGAAAGCACCGGCGTTGTCGCCGACGCCAAGGATTCGGCGGTTGAGGCGCTGCGCCGCGATGGGCTGCCGAACCGGCGCGTCGAAGCCTGGCACTACACCGACCTGCGCTTGCTGATGAGCCGGCTGGAAGACAAGGGCACAGCAGCCGCAGGCCCGTCAGGCGAGGGGAGCACGCTGCTGTCGCCGCTCCTGCCGAACAGCCATGTCGTCGAGATCGGTGCGCCCGACAATGGCGCGATACCGGTGGGTGTCACCGTCTCGGCGATCACGGAATCGGCGGATTGGAGCCGATCGCCGAACCACCTCGACCGGCCGGTCGATACGATCCGGCTTTTGAACGCGTCGTTTGGCGCGGCGGCCGTCGCCATCGAGATTGCGCCGAACACCAACGTGACAGCGCCGCTGGAACTGCGTTCCCAGGCGGGGGATCGCTCGCATGGCCTGGCGCGCTGCACCGTCGGCGCGGGCGCAAAAGCGGTGTTCGTCGAGCGGATCGAGGGAGCGGCGTCGCCGACGCCCTCGACCGGGGTCTCGCATCTGGCGATCGGCGAGGGCGCGGATGTGCTCTGGATCGTCGATCAGGCCAAGGGCGCGTCGGCCGCGCATCTCGGCCAGCTCAATGTCGAACTCGGCACCGATGCCTCGTTCCGGATGTTCGTCCTCAACACGGGCGGCGCGCTGGTGCGCTACGAGGTGCATGCCGAGACGATGGGCGAGGGCGGCGATATCAAGATCCGCGGCGTCAATCTCATCGAGAAAGGCCAGCATATCGACGTGACGACCACGTTGAGGCACACAGCTCCGCATACGACGGCGACCGAGACGTTCCGCAATGTCGTTACCGGCGGTCACGGCGTGTTCCAAGGCATGATCAAGGTGGCCAAGGAGGCGCAGAAGACCGACGCCAAGATGGCCTGCAACACGCTGCTCCTGTCGGACGACGGCGATTTCTCGGCGAAGCCCGAACTCGAAATCTTCGCCGACGACGTGCAGTGCGGCCACGGGGCGACAGCCGGCGAGATCAACGCCGACCATCTGTTCTACCTGATGTCGCGCGGCATTCCCGAACAGTCGGCCCGAGCACTTCTGGTGAAGGCTTTCGTCGCCGAAATCGTCGAGGAACTGGAGCATGAGGCCGCCGAAGATGCGCTGATGCAACGCATCGACACCTGGCTCGAACGGAGCCACTGATCGTCGCTGCTTTTTGATCCGGTCGCCATTGGGCGGCCCTGATCAGATCCAGCCTAGTTTCGCGAGCCCACGGGTTCGCCACGGGAGTCCGTTTCCATGAAGGCCGAAGCGACAGCCGCAGACATCGGGGCCTACGACGTCGAAGCCGTGCGCCAGGATTTTCCCATCCTGTCGAAACAGGTCTACGGCAAGCCGCTGGTCTATCTCGACAACGGCGCCTCGGCGCAGAAGCCGCGCGTCGTTCTCGACGCAATCCAGAAGGCTTATAGCGAGGACTATTCCAACGTCCATCGCGGGCTACATTTCCTGTCGAACAAGGCGACCGAGGAATTCGAAAGCGCGCGGGACAAGGTGCGCGACTTCCTCCACGCCGCCAGCAGCGAGGAAATCGTCTTCACCCGCTCGGCCACCGAGGCGATCAATGTCGTCGCCTATGGCTACGGGATGAGCGAGATCGGCGAGGACGACGAGATCGTCCTGACCATCATGGAACACCACTCCAATATCGTTCCCTGGCACTTCATTCGCGAGAAGAACGGCGCCAAGCTCGTCTTCGTGCCGGTGGAAGACGACGGTTCAATCGACATCGAGGCCTTTGAAAAGGCGATCACGCCGCGCACCAAGCTGGTGGCGACGACCCATATGTCCAATGTGCTGGGCACGGTCGTCGACGTGAAGGCGGTGACCGCGCTCGCTCACGCCAAGGGCATTCCGGTTCTTGTCGACGGCAGCCAGGCCGCCGTCCACATGCCGGTCGACGTCCAGGACATCGGCTGCGACTTCTATGTCCTCACCGGTCACAAGCTCTATGGCCCGACCGGAATCGGGATTCTTTACGGTCGGCGCGATATGCTCGAGCGCACACGGCCGTTCAACGGCGGCGGCGAGATGATCGTCGAGGTCACCGAGGAAACCGTGACCTACAATGCGCCGCCGCACCGCTTCGAGGCCGGCACGCCACCGATCGTCCAGGCGATCGGGCTCGGCGCTGCGATCGACTACATGAACATGATCGGCCGCGATGCGATCGCGGCCCATGAGAAAAGCCTCAGGGACTACGCGCATGAGCGGCTGAAAGCAGTGAATTCGCTCCGAATCTACGGCGAAGCGCCGGGCAAGGGGGCGATCGTCTCCTTCGACCTGGAAGGCATCCACGCCCACGACGTGTCGATGGTGATCGACCGGGAGGGGGTTGCGGTCAGGGCCGGGACCCACTGCGCCCAGCCGCTCTTGAAGCGTTTCGGCGCGACCTCCACATGTCGGGCATCATTTGGTATGTACAACACACTGGCGGAAATCGACCGCCTCGCGGAAGCCCTCGAAAAAGCCAGACGCTTCTTTGCCTGACGACCGGGCCTGAGGATCAATTCATGACTGACGAAGCCGAGATCACGACGCCGGCGAACGATGATACTCCGGATGCAAACGGTGCGGTGGCCTCCGAGGACGCGGCGCCCGTGTCGGCGCTGCCCGCGGAGGAGTTGACGCGCCTCACCGACGACATCGTCGGCGCGCTGAAGACCGTCTACGACCCGGAGATTCCGGCCGACATCTATGAGCTCGGCCTGATTTACAAGATCGACATCGACGACGAGCGCAATGTCGATGTCGAAATGACGCTGACGGCGCCAGGCTGCCCCGTCGCCGGCGAAATGCCGATCTGGGTCGAGAACGCCGTTAACTCCGTCGCCGGCGTCGGGCAGGTCCGGGTCGATCTCGTCTTCGATCCGCCGTGGACGCCGGAGCGCATGAGCGAAGAGGCACAGGTCGCCGTCGGCTGGTTCTGATCGGCGACGCAGGCGTACCCATGGCTCCACCACTCGCCGGGCTTTTGGAAACCTGCCTTTATGTCGACGACATGGAACGGTCGCGCGACTTCTACCGCCGCGTTCTGGGCCTGTCGCCGCTGTTCGCGGAAGACCGTATCACCGTCTTCCGTATGCCCGACGGTACGGTTCTGATCCTTTTCGCGCGCGGTTCGACGCTCGAAGCCGTGACGACGCCCGGCGGTACGATCCCGCCGCATGACGGCAGCGGGCCCATTCATTTCGCGTTGGCGATACCGGATGGCTCACTCGATACATGGCGCGATCATCTGATGGCATGCGGCGTTCTAATCGAAAGCGAAGTGACGTGGTCGAAGGGGCGGGGGAACAGCCTCTATTTCCGCGATCCCGACGGCCATGCCGCGGAACTCGCCACCCGCGAGTTGTGGACGCGCTCTTGAGCGCCCGACAATCATAGCCGGGCGAGAGGAGGACATTGTGTTCAGCTTGCGTAGTGCCGCCATACCGCCCATGTTTCGTGTAGAATCCGCACGACCCTGCACAGCCGAAAAGGAAACCGCCATGGGCCGTTTCACCGTCATGAGCATGACCGACACCGCCGCCGACCGCGTGAAGGCGGTCCTGGCCACCAAGGGCGAGGACGCCCTTGGCCTTCGCGTTGGCATCAAGAAGGGCGGCTGCGCCGGCATGGAATATACGGTCGATCTGGCAACGGAAGCGAAGCCGGGTGAAGACTCGATCGAAAAAGACGGCGCACGCGTTTTCATCGCCCCGGAGGCGGTGCTGTTCCTGTTGGGCACCGAGATGGACTACGAGGAGACCGTACTGCGCTCGGGCTTTACCTTCCGCAATCCCAATCAGACCTCGGCCTGCGGCTGCGGCGAGTCGGTTGAATTGAAGCAGGCGGATCTGGCGGCGCTTGCCGGTCACGCTGGCTAACGGCGAAAGGCAATCGGATGGACGAGGATTTCCTGCGGGACCTCTTCGTCTCGCTTGCTGATGTCCGCGTTCGCAGGATGTTCGGCGGGCAGGGGGTCTACTCCGGAGATCGGATCGTCGCCGTCGTGGTCCAGGGCGAACTCTATTTGAAGAGCGATGCGGTCAGTGAGCCCATCTACGAGGCGGCCGATCTGACGCGCTGGACCTATGCGCGCGAGGGCCGGGCGCCGACGCGCATGCCCTATTACCGCATGCCGGAGTCGGCACTCGACGATCAGGACGAGGCCGAAAGTTGGATCGCTATCGCCGATGCGGCTTCACGTCGCGCTTCCCAGCAGTCGCGACGTCCAAAACGAGCAACCAAGGCAAAATAGAAGACATCCGTCGCCTGGCGCCTCAGTCTGGCGAGGGAGCCGATCGGCGCTTCGCCGCCACCCACAAGGCCTCCATCTCGTCGAGACTCGCCGAATGCAGCGATCGGTTGGTCGTTTCGAGCTGATCCTCGATAAAGCCGAACCGGTCCCGGAATTTGCGCACGCAGCGTCTTAACGCCAGTTCCGGGTCGATCTCGTGGAAGCGGGCGAGATTGACGACGCTGAACAAAAGGTCGCCGAGTTCCGCCTCGCTTGCATCTCGGTCATGGGCCGCTATCGCCTCTGCGAATTCGCCCAGTTCCTCGTCGATCTTCTCAAGGATCGGCTCCGGCCGGTCCCAGTCGAAGCCGGTGTCGGCGGCCTTCTTCTGCACCTTGAGCGCCAGCGTCAGCGCCGGAAACGCGGCGGGAATCCCGTCGAGATGCCGCGGCCGGTCGGCGCCGTTCGCACCGGTTGGTAGGCTTGCGTCGCCGGAAAGTTTTGCCCGCAATGCTGCTCTCTCGGCCTTTTCCTCTGCTTTGATCTTTTCCCACTGGCCCTTGGCGGAGCGGGCCGAGCGCGCAACGGCGTCACCGAACACATGCGGATGCCGGCGGACCATCTTTCCCGTGATTGCCTCGACGACGTCGCCGAATTCAAACAGGCCTTGTTCGGCGGCGAGCTGGGCGTGATAGACGACCTGAAGCAAGAGGTCGCCCAATTCCTCGCGCAAATCGACCATGTCGTCGCGTTCGATCGCGTCGGACACTTCGTAGGCTTCCTCGACCGTATAGGGCGCGATCGTCGCGAAACTCTGCTCGATATCCCACGGACACCCAGTTTTTGGGTCGCGCAGCGCTTCCATGATCTCCACGAGCCGGGCCACGTTTTTGGAGGGTGTCATGTGGTCGTCCTTGCGCGGGTTGTGACGCTGCCGGGCCGATCCTATCGGATCGCCCGGGCAGATTGCACCCTCATCGCCTGACCGGCTTGTGAACAAGGGCGAGGGCAGTTGTTACCCTCACGCCGCGCCAACGTGAAGGTGCCCATCACACCACAAGGATCCGGGCGCCGCAGCAAGCTGCCGCAGCGCCAGGACGGTTCATCAGTTGCGCAGGCTTTCGGGCACAACGCCGCCATTTTCCGAGAGTTTCTGCATCACCGCCTTATGAAGCGCAATGTTCTCCTCCGCGCTGCCATCTGGCCCTGCATGGACGTTCAATTCGTCGGCCAGTTCCTTGCGGGCAGCAAGGCTGGAATCCATGTCGAGAAGCTTGAGGAGGTCGACGATCGATGTCTGGTAATGGCCGCCGCCGCCCTTGTGCGAAGCCGCCATCTTGTCGAGAGCCGCGCCGACGTCGACAGTTCGGGCCGGCGCCGAGGCTGTCGAAGCGCCGGTTGCCGGCGGCATGGAGGTTGCCGGTTGCGCGGGTTTTGGCGACGTCACCTGAGCAGTCGCGGTCGGTGATGCACCCTGATCGTTGCTGGCTGGCTTCTGGGGTGCGGGGCTCGCCGAAGGTGCTTTCGAGGAAGCAGGCGCCTCCGCCGCCTCTGCGGACCCTTGCCCGAAAATCTTGTTCATGATGTTGCCGAACATGCTCATTGTCGTCTCCTTGAAAGCGTGCGCATCCGAACCGGTGCGCGATCCGTGGAGGGTTAAGCCGTCTGCCCGCGAAAGGTTGCTCGCGGTGATGCACTTGGCTCCAGCACCAGGGATGACAAGGCGGACGCTGATCCTTCTGAACCGGAGCGATTGGTTCCGGCGAAGCGATATTCGAAAGCGCATGCCGACCCTCATGCACATCGAAAGACCGTTCATGTGTCGGTCGCGGAGAACACCGACTGCAACAGGACGACGAGCAGGGCAGTGCGCATGGCCGGGATGTGTCGTCATCGACGTTCAACCCTGGTCCTGCCGCCAGCTACTCTCACGTCATTAAGTGGCATAAGATATATTATGGAACCAAATATGTAGGCGACGGCTGGCTGGTGTAACGGTGGCGCAACCTCCACTGTCCGATGGCTGGATCGGTGCCGATCGACACGGACCTCAGTCCAGCGGGAATTCGATCGTCAGGCCGTCATATCCCGGCCGCACATGCGCCGGCAGTTCGGCGCAGAGCGTGTCGTAGTCGAGCGGCGTGTTCATGTGTGTCAGCGTCGCGCCGTCGACATGGAAGCGGTCGATCCATGCGAGCGCCTGGGCGACGGTCAGATGGCTCGGATGCGGTTTGTATTGGAGCGCATCGATGACGACGTGCCGGGCGCCGTCGATCGCGGCGATTGCTTCATTGGGGAAATCGCTGACGTCGCTGCAATAAGCGATGGGTCCGACTCGGAAGCCGAGCGAATGAATCGCGCCATGCTCCTGCCGAAACGGCGTCACCGAGAGCAATCCGCCAGGTCCGGCGATCTCGAAACTCTGCCCGGCAGTGATGGCGACGTGCCGGGCGACCGGCGGATAGTTGCTGCCCGGCGGCGTCTCGAAACAATAGCGAAACGCCTCGAGCACGCGATCGTGGGTCGCGGCGTCGGCATGGAGCGGTATCCGTGTCTGCTGTGCGAGCATATAGCCGCGCAGATCGTCGATGCCGTGAATATGGTCGGCGTGTGAGTGCGTCAGCGCGACGGCGTCGAGGCGCGTCACGGATGCACTGAGCATTTGCTGGTGAAAATCCGGTCCGCAATCGATGGCGACCACGGTTCGACCGGCGGCGCCAATTCGTTCGATGAGAGCGGCGCTGCGGGTGCGTCGATTCCTGGGGTTTGCCGGATCGCAGACGCCCCAATCACCATTGATCCGGGGCACCCCCGGCGAGGAAGCGCATCCCAGAATCGTCAATCGCAGCGTATCGCTCACTAAGCAGTCCTCCACCGCTCAGCCGCCGCGCGGATCGGGGATTTTCGTGAACAAGGCAAGGAAGTTGTCCGACGTTTGTTGCGCGATTTCGCCGAGATCAACGCCCTTGGTTTCGGCTAGAACCTCTGCTGTGTGACGCACGTAAGCCGGCTCGTTTCGCTTGCCACGATACGGCGGCGGCGCGAGATATGGCGCGTCCGTCTCGACGAGCAACCGGCTCATCGGCACATCGGCGGCGATGGCGCGGATCTCCTCGGATTTCTTGAACGCCAGAATTCCGGAAAACGACACATAGCCGCCGAGCGCGATCCCGGCCTCGGCGAGGCCGCGGCCGGAGGAGAAACAGTGGAGAATGAACGGGAAGGCCCCCTTCCCGCTTTCGTCTTCCAGAATTCGGATCATATCGGCGTCAGCGTCGCGCGAATGGATGACGAGCGGCAAACCCGTTTCGCGCGCCGCTTCGATATGGCGCCGAAAGACAGTCTCCTGGATGTCTCGCGGGGCTTTGTCGTAGAAGTAATCGAGGCCGGCTTCGCCGATGGCGACGATCTTTTCGTCCTGGCTCAGCCGCACCAAGTCCGCCACGGGCGTATCTGGCTCCGTCGCTGCATTGTGTGGATGGGTTCCCACCGAGGCGAAGATTTCCGCGTGCGCGCGGGTCAACTGTTTCAATCGCTCGATCCGGGCCACATGGGTCGAGATCGTCACGAACAGACCAACCCCTTCAGCCTTTGCACGACTGAGCAATTCGACGTGCTCACCCTCGAAATCAGGGAAATCGAGGTGGCAATGGCTGTCGACCAGAAACGGCATCGTCACGCGGGCGTCTCCGCCTCGACAAAACGCGGAAATACCGGTTGCGGCGCCGGAAGTGATTGGCCGGGCACCAAGGCGACGTCCGGCGTCAGGTCGGTGAAGCTTCGTTCGTCGTCGGCCACGCCGAGCGTGTCGAGCAGCTTGGCGGCGCTCTCCGGCACGAAGGGCTGCAGCAGGATCGCCACCCGCCGGATCACCTCGGCGGTGACATAGAGGACAGTCTCCATGCGCGCCGGGTCGCTCTTGCGCAGCGCCCAGGGTTCTTGCCCTGCGAAATATCGGTTCGCCTCGCTGACGACCGCAATGATCGCGGCAAGGACCGCGTGGAGTTCCTGCCGGTCGATCGCCTCGCGCGCCTTCGGCAAAAGGTTGCTCGCGGCCGACAGGATGGCTTCATCGGCTTCGCTCAAATGACATGGCGTCGGCACCGCGCCGGCGCAGTGCTTGGCGACCATCGACAGCGAACGCTGGGCCAGATTGCCCAGATCGTTGGCGAGCTCGGAATTCGTTCGGTTGACGATGGCGTCGTGCGAGTAATTTCCGTCCTGGCCGAACGGCACCTCGCGCAAGAGGAAATAGCGCAGACGATCGAGGCCGTAGACGTCGATCAGCGCGAACGGATCGATGACGTTGCCGACTGATTTCGACATTTTCTCGCCGCGGTTGAACAGAAAGCCGTGGGCAAAGACGCGACGCGGCAGCGGTATCCCCGCCGACATCAGAAAGGCCGGCCAATAGACAGCGTGAAACCGCACGATGTCCTTGCCGATCACGTGCAGATCGGCGGGCCAGAAGGACGTCCGCTCGCCCTCGCCCGGAAATCCTGTCGCCGTCAGATAGTTCGTCAGCGCGTCGACCCACACGTACATGACGTGCTTTTCATCGTCCGGCACCGGAATTCCCCAATCGAAGGTCGTGCGGGACACCGACAGATCCTTCAGGCCGGAACGAACGAAGGAGACGACCTCGTTGCGCCGTTCGGCCGGGCCGATGAAGTCCGGATTGGCCTCGTAGTGTGCCAGAAGACGGTCCTGGAAATTCGAGAGCCGGAAGAAATAGCTTTCCTCCTCGACCCACTCGACCGGCGAGCCTTGCGGTCCGCGGCGCTTGCCGTCCTCGCCGACGGTGGTTTCGTCGGCGCCGTAATAGGCCTCGTCGCGGACCGAATACCAGCCGGAATAGGCGCCTTTGTAAATGTCGCCAGCGGCCGCCATCTTCGTCCAGATCGCCTGGCTCGCAGCGACATGCCGCTTTTCGCTGGTGCGGATGAAGTCGTCGTTTGTGCCGCCGAGCGCTTCGGCCATGCGCTCGAACTCAGCGGAATTGCGCTCGGCCAGTTCGTTCGGCGCCAGCCCCTGGTCGCGCGCGCTCTGCAGCATCTTGATGCCGTGTTCGTCCGTGCCGGTCAGGAAAAACACCTCGTAGCCGTCGAGCCGCTTGAAGCGCGCCAGCGCGTCGGTCGCGATCAGCTCGTACGCGTGGCCGATATGCGGGCGACCGTTCGGATAGGAGATCGCGGTGGTCAGGTAGAAGCGTTCGGCCATCGGGGCTTTCGTCAAATCCGGTGCGGGAAGCAATGTCGTACCCGCGACATAGAGCATTGCGCCAGACGGCTCAATCGGCGCCGTTGCCGGTTCGGCGCGGGCACAGGGGGCGTGTCAGGCGGCCCGGTGCCGCGCACGCCGGTGATAGAACCCGTCGAACAGTGTGAGGAGAGCCTGCTTTCGGTCCAGATTATAGGCTGCGGCTTCCCGAAGCCGCGTGGTTTCGTCCTGCCACAGCGAGGCCAACGCCGCCGCGCCCTCCCCGTCGCCGGCCAGAAGGCATGTCTCGCTGGCTTCCGCGATCGCGGAGAGCAGCGCCGCGACAAGCAGCTCATAGGCCGATTCCCGCCCCTTGAGCGTCAAGGCGTCGGCCAGGGAATGGATAGCGTTCCAATCAGGCCTGTTGGCCTGGAGCAACTGGTCCAGAGTGCTGCGAATCTCTATCCCGCCGTGAGCGATCAGCGAGATGGCCTCGCGGACGCTGCCCTCGGCAATCCGTGCCGCGGCACGAATTTCCTCCGCGTCGGCGCTCGGCAGGCAATGGGCGAGGGTCGCCGCGAGGTCGTCCTCATCCAGCGGCTTGAACTGCAACAGCCGGCAACGAGAGCGGATCGTCGGAAGCAACCGGCCGGGGGTGTGGTTGGTGATCAGAAACAGCGACCGCGGCGGGGGCTCCTCCAAGATCTTCAAAAGCGCATTGGCCGCGCTGCGGTTCATGTCGTCGGCCGGGTCGATCAACGCGATCCGCCAATTGGAACCCGATGCCGTCGCATGAAAGAAGCGGTTGAGCTTGCGGACCTCGTCGACGGTGATCTGCGTCCTGAAGCCCGTACCCTTTTCGACTGGCGGCCGCGCGACGTGGATCAGGTTCGGATGCGTCCCGAAGGCGATTTGACGGACAGTCGCGTCGTCTGGCGAGAATACCGGCGTTGCCGCCTCCGGTTCGTCCGGCCGCGGCCCCGCCAGTAGATGCCGCGCGAAGGCGAAGGCCGTCGTGGCCTTGCCGATGCCGCGCGGCCCCTGGAAAAGCCATGCATGATGAAGACGTCCGCTAGCCCCGGCCGCAACGAGTTCCCGCCATTCGTTCTCATGGCCCGACAGCGTGAGTGTCGCCGGCGGCGCCGGTACGCCGTCGAGATCGTCGTGGGCTTCCGGCGTTTCGAGCGGCAGGTCGTTCATGACGTTCCCTGCCTCGCGTTGAGAGATTGGCAAATTGCCTCGAATCGCGCCGCTTCTAGCCGATCATCGACGATGCCGGCGATTTCCGCGGCGACCACATCCTCCGCCCGTGTCCCATCGACGACGACGCAGCGATCCGGCTCTTCGGCGGCAATCTTGAGGAAGGCCTGCCGCCGTCTCTCGTGCAGGGCCTCGCCTTCCTTCTCGAACCGGTCGGCCGTGCCGCCTTTTCGTCGTTCACGGGCGCGCTCCGCCCCGATGCCGGCCGGGACATCGAGGATGATCGTCAGATTTGGGTATAGCCCCGCGGTCGCGGCCTGCTCGAGGCGTTTCATCAGATCACGGTCGAGGGAGGCGTCCAGGAATTGATAGACACGGGTGGAATCGTGAAACCGATCGCACAGAACGACCTCGCCGCGCTGGATCGCCGGACGTATCACGGCCGCCACATGATCGGCGCGCGCCGCGGCGAACAGAATGGCCTCTACCTCCGGCCCAAGTTCCTCGGCCGCGCCCGACAGGATGACGTGCCGGATCGCATCGGCGCCGGGCGAACCGCCGGGTTCGCGTGTGGTCACCACGATACGGCCCTGGGCTTCCAGGTGGCGGGCAAGACGGGCGATTTGCGTCGTCTTGCCGCTGCCCTCGCCGCCTTCGAATGTGATGAAAAAACTGGTCAATGGGCGTCCGAATCTCGCAGATCAAAAGGCGCGGAGCCAGCCGACGGCCAGTTCCTTGACCGCTCCCATCGCGCGGTCCGCGAAGTCCCCGGCGAAGACGGAAGCGCCAGCATAAAGAGCTTGGGTCATCACTATGTCCTCATCGACGCGGATTTCCAGCGAAGCAACCCTGTCACCTTCATTGATTGGCGGGATCAGCGGCCCATTGTAGCGGATCTGGGCCGAGACGCGGTCCTGAGCATCGACCGGAACCAATAGCTTGACGGGTTGGCGGACGGCCAGCGGGACGCTGCCCGAACTGCCGCCAAAGACGCTTGCGGTGCCAATGCTCGCGCCGCTCTCGAACAGGATGCGGGGCTCGAAGGCCTCCTCGGCAAAGGTCAACAGACGGCGGGCCTCATCGGCGCGCTCCTTGGACTTCTCGAGGCCGCTCATCGCCAGAAAGGTCACCCGGCCGTCCATCTGCGTCACACCGACCAGGGCATAACCCGACGCTTCCGTATAGCCGGTTCCCATGCCGTCGGCACCGAGTTCCATCGCCAGAAGCGGATTGCGATTGCGCTGGAAAATCCCGTTCCATTCGAAGGCGGGCTCGGCATAGATCTTGTACAACTCGGGATATGTTGCGCGGATATAGCGCGCTAAAGTCAGCAGATCGCGCACCGTGACTTCTTGGCCGTCAGCCGGGAGCCCGGTCGGATTGACGAAACGCGAGGCGGTCATTCCCAATTCACGGGCGCGCTCGTTCATCCTCTGTGCAAAAGCCTCCTCCGAGCCGTCCATCCCCTCAGCAATGGCGATCGCCGCGTCGTTCGCCGACTGGACGATGGTGCCGCGGATCAACGCCTCGACCGGAACGCGGGAATTCAGCTTGGCGAACATGGTGGAGGAGCCCGACGGAGCGCCGCCGGTCCGCCAGGCGTGTTCGCTGATCGGAAATTCCGTATCCATGCGCAACTCGCCGGCGCGCAATGCCGCGAATACGATCTCCATCGTCATCATCTTGGCGAGAGAGACAGGGGGAAATGGCGCGTCGGGATCTTTCTGGAAAAGCACCGTCCCGGTTTCGCCGTCGACCAGGAGCGCTTGCTTCGCCGCCGTTTCGATCCGCGACGCCGTAGCAGGTTCCTGCGAAAATGTCGGATTCGATGCGACCACCGCCGCCAGAATACCTGCCGCGAACAGGACACGCGTCTTGAGGAAACCTGCTCGACTCATGGACACCATCTTTCCCGGAAGGCCCGTTGCGAACGCGCGCTGATGCCGTTCTTGACCCCAAACTAGGCTATCGGGTGTTTCGATCGCAAGAATTGGCGTCAGATGGTTGCGGAAGCCGGTCGAAATCAGTTCCGAACGACGAAGGCTTCGTCGGCGCCAGCCTGCCACAGCGCGAGAAGCACCGCGTCGACATCCTCGCCCCGAGCGACGGCGAGGCTCGCCGAGATCAGACCGGCCTCCGGTCCGGCTTCTTCAATCAGATCGCCCTTCCCATTGACGAGGAAACGAACACGTTCGGCCACCGCTTCGTCGATCAGGCCAATTGCGATCCGCTCAGCTGAAGCGCCGCGGGCGCCAAACGCCCTGAGAGCACGGGGTGCTCCCGACGCTCGTGACTCAGATGCATAGGACGAGCTGAAGGCCGGCGATGTCGGGACCGGCACTGACTGTCCGACAGACGGGACTGGTGTCCAGAGATCCCGCGCCAGATGGTCGAGCGGTCGAACCCCAGGCAACTCTGGTTTCGCCGCGTCGTATGCGACATGCGCGAGGCCGTTCCTGCCCGAGATTGGCTGGTCTGCCGCCGCCACCATGACGGCCTCGGCGCCGGAGGAATTCCATTCCCCACCGCGCTCGAAGCTGGCCATCAGCATTTGGGTGTCATCGCCTTCGAGCGGCGCCCGGCCGATATATTCCACCTTCACATTGGCCGTGCCGGCGGTCTTGAAGTCGAGGAGGTCGGCGGCCTGCGAGGACACATCAATCTCGCGGCCGTGGGCATAAGGCCCTCGGTCGTTGACCCGCACCATCACCCGGTTTCCGTTCGTCAGATTGGTGACCATCGCATAGGACGGCAGCGGAAAGGTCTTATGGGCGGCCGACAACCCGTACATGTCGTAGATTTCGCCATTGGCGGTCAGGCGGCCGTGGAAGTTCGGTCCATACCAGGAGGAGATGCCGGTGTTCACATAACCCGGCTCATCCTTGGGATAATACCATTGGCCGCGCACCTTGTAGGGCTTGCCGACCTGGGAGCGGCCGCCGCCCTTGCGGATGTTTTTCGAGGTCGTCACCCGCGGACTGGCTGGAACACCAAAGGTCTTGGAATCGAACTTCACGGTCGTACTGATGTCGGCCATCTCTTGGACCGGCGATCGCGCGCCCTGGCAACCCGATACCAGAAGTCCAACCGAGACGAGCATACCCGTCAGGATCGCGCTCCGTTTCATATCCGCAATGGCATAGCCCATGCGGCACCCCCTCTTCCATGCATCTGTCAACGCGGGTGCGAACAGACGCTCCCCAGCGCAGCGCACCCATGCAGACAAAGACTTAACAACCGCCGAACACGCGAATCAACGCATTCCGGCCGAACGATCCTGGCATCGCCGCCATGCCGCGAACCTGACCTGCCGGGGTCAGGGAGTCGCGCAACGGTTACGACGACAGCAAGTTGGAGGCGAATGGCCCTGTGTCGGCGTCCGCGGCCCCGGTCATGAAGGTGGTAAGGCACTGTCGGGAAAGCCGGAAATTCTGTGCGACGGCCACGCCTTTCTCGAGCGGGGACGTAGGAAATCGGCAACTCGCCTCAGCCTTCGCCTTACATCCGCCAAAATTCCGCCACGCTTTCGCCTCTTCGTCAATTTTGTCACGATTTGTTTCAATCACCGCGCGAATCCGTGAATCGCCCCGGCGACGAACGTCCATCCGGCTGGCGCAGGGCGAGCCAGGCGGACCGATATGCATTCCTGCGCCGACTCGCCTTGCCTCCCGTCGCCATCGCCATTATGCGGTCGGAGCGGGATGGGTGGCCGAGCGGTTGAAGGCACCGGTCTTGAAAACCGGCAGGCGGGAGACCGTCTCGTGGGTTCGAATCCCACCCCATCCGCCACTTCAGTCCCTGAGTGGGCACTGAATTTACGCCATTTTTTCCGATCAGCGCCTGTAGCAGCCGAGACTTCGATCCCATGATCCGAACCTCGCCATCGGCGACTTCGACACGCTGGGCAAGCGCACGCAGGTGGTCGCGGCGGTAGCCGCCACCTTCGAGCCGGATGCGCTGGCGGGCGGTTTTAGCGAAAGCGCGGACCAACTGCGGGGTGACGGCCTTGCTGCCGGAGTTGTCGAGCATGGCCTGCGCTCGCTCTGCGTCGGCCTTGGCCTGATCCCGGATGGCCTTGAGCCCGTCGATGCGGTCTTTGAGCGCGGGATCGTCGATGTCGGCCACGCCCGCCTCTATGGCGTCGTAGAGACGTTTGAGCCGCAGTTCCGATTCGGCGGCCCGCTTGTTCAGTTCGGCGATATGGTCGCTGCGGCGCTCGGATTGCTCCTGCCGCCGGTCGAGCACGCTTGCGAGGATGGTTTCCAGCCGCTTGGGCTGAAGAAGCTGGCTCTCAAGGTGATCGGCGACCAGATCGTCCAGCTTCTCCATCGGCACGGCCATGCCCTCGCAGGCGGTTGGTCCCTGCCGCGCCTTCATCGAGCAGGCGTAATAGCGGTAGCGCCCGCCCTTGCCGGTGCGGATCGTCATGGCCCCACCGCATTTGGCGCAATGGATCAGGCCGGTGAGCATGGTCGGCCCGCTGATGACGCGGGCGGGCATGACCTTGGGATTGCGCGCCTTGAGCCGCGCCTGCACCGCGTCGAACGTCTCCCGGTCGATGATCGGCGGGACCGGAACCGTCACGATCTCGCTGGCCGGCTTCAGTTCCTTGGACTTGCTACGCTTGTTGAACTCATGCTCGCCCATATAGGTGCGGCGCGTCAGAATGCGGTGGACCTGCCCGATAC